>DATMSL010000578.1:0-11719 GCA_035565435.1 Dyadobacter sp.
AACCTCTCACTTCCGTTTAAAATGCTTCGAAGCCTGTTGAAGGCCCGGGAGGTGATCAAAGACTTTAGACCTGATGTCGCGGTAGGTGTTGGCGGTTTCGCCAGCGGACCATTGCTGATGATGGCATCTATGGCCGGCATCCCGATTCTGATCCAGGAACAGAATTCTTACGCAGGCATTACCAATAAATTGCTGGCCAAAAGGGCCGCCAAAATATGCGTGGCATACCCCGGCATGGAAGTGTTTTTTCCAAAAGAAAAAATTACGATGTTAGGCAACCCCGTCAGGAGCGATATCACTTACGTGCATTTAAAACGCGCTGCTGCTTTGGAACATTTTGAATTGAATGAGGGCGCTAAAACACTATTTGTAATGGGTGGTAGCCTCGGCGCGCGTTCAATCAACGAAAGTATTGCGGAAGGGCTGGGAAGATTGGTGGAAGCGGGGTATCAGGTATTATGGCAGACCGGGAAGAATGATGTCGACAAAGCCAAAGCCGCCATCGAAAAGCTGGGGACCGATCGGGTAAAAGCATTTGACTTTATTTACACCATGGACCTTGCCTATGCTGTGGCCGATGTGGTGGTGTCACGGGCCGGTGCATTGTCGGTGTCGGAACTGTGCCTTGCAGCCAAGCCGGCTATCCTCGTGCCGTTCCCGTACGCTTCGGAAGATCATCAGACCAAGAATGCGATGAACCTCGTCGATAGCAATGCTGCCATTCTTGTCAAAGACTCCGAAGCGCGGGAGAAGCTGGTGGACCAAGCATTGGCGTTACTCGACGATGTGACCCGTCAGCGCGAATTGCAGACAAATATTAATAAGTTGGCACGTCCCAGCGCAGCCGACGACATTGCCGCAGAAGTTTTTAATTTGATTCAGTAACCCTAGATTTGAATATGATGTCATCCTCTGTGACAAACTGGAAATATATCTATTTTGTAGGAATAGGCGGGATTGGAATGAGTGCGCTGGCCCGCTGGTTCAAGGCCAATGGCTTTGAAGTGGCCGGTTATGACAAAACCATGACCACACTGGTGGGCAGGCTTATAGAAGAAGGCATTCCAGTGACGCTCGAAGATGACATTTCGACCATTCCCGCGGCATTCACAGCGGATCCGCAGCAGACACTCGTCATTTACACGCCGGCTGTGCCTGTGCAGCACAAGCAAATGCTTTATTTCAGGGACGAGAATTTCCTGATCCTGAAACGCTCGCAGGTTTTAGGTATATTAACCAAAAACCTGAGAACGATCGGCGTCGCGGGAACGCACGGCAAGACGACCACGTCCTCGCTCGTAGCGCATATCCTGCGCCACGCGCATGTGAACAGCACGGCATTTTTGGGAGGTATTACCCAAAATTACGGCACCAACCTGCTCCTGAATGAGCCTACCGATAAGCTTGAAGAGGTTTTCTGTGTGGTAGAAGCCGACGAATTCGACCGGTCTTTCCTCACATTGTTCCCGGAAATCGCCATTGTAACCTCGACGGACGCCGACCACCTGGATATTTATGGCAAGCATGAAGCGGTACTCGAATCTTTTCGTGATTATGTGAGCCAGATTGACGAGAACGGCGCATTGTTCATGCGCGAAGGCCTGGAAATTGCAGATAGCAGCAAGGCGCAGGTATTTACCTATTCCCTAAACAGCGGCCCGTACCATTCGGAGAATATCCGCATCGAGAATGCCCGCTTCGTGTTCGACCTGGTCTATCCCGGCGGCGTGATCGAGAGCATTGCGATGAAGATTCCGGGTTACCATAATATCGAGAACTCCATTGCGGCGAGCGCGGTGGCATTATATGTAGGAGTGGAGCCGGCGAAGATCAAGGAGGCGCTGGAAAGTTACGGGGGGGTGAAGCGCCGTTTTGAATACCAGGTGGAGGAGGAAGGCAATGTGTATATCGATGATTACGCGCATCACCCGACGGAAATCGAGGCATTTCTATCATCCGTGAAAGGGCTGTACCCGGGACGCCACGTGACGGCGATCTTCCAGCCACACCTGTTCACCCGTACGCGCGACTTCGCCGATGGCTTTGCAGAAAGTTTATCGTTGGCGGACCGGCTTTTGCTACTCGATATTTATCCTGCACGCGAATTGCCGATCGAAGGCGTCAATTCTGAAATGATCCTGGACAAAGTGACCTCGAATGATAAACAACTGGTTGCAAAAGAAGAAGTTTTACAACTTTTAAAAGAATTAAATACGGATATTGTAGTCACGATAGGCGCCGGGGACATCGATACTTTGGTGGGCCCGATACGTGATTTGCTGCAAAATCCAGTTGCGAATAATTAGTCAAAGCATTTTTAATATTACTAAGATGTTACGTAAATTTGACTATTCATGGACTTTGTTGAAGCGTAGTTTGTGGCTTATTCTGCCCATTGCCGGCATCGGCATGGCGGAAAGCAAGCTGGGTCAACAGCGTTGTACAAATCTCGTAATATCAATCCAAGGCGATTCGGGTACAAGATTCCTGAACCAAATGGATGTACAAATGCTGCTGACCGAGAACGGCGGTGATCCGTTGATCGGGGCCAGGCTCAGCGATGTGGCCCTGCACGATTTGGAAAACCGTGTCAGCCGCAACAAATTGATAAAGAAATGTCAGGTTTTTCGTGACCTCAGGGGCAATATAGTAGTCGAAGTAGAGCAGGAGAAACCGCTTGCGCGCTGGATTAATACTTCGGATAATGGGGAAATGCGGAACACATCGGGATACTATATCAACCATGAGGGCGTTTTTTTCCCTCTATCAGAAAGTTATTCAGCAAGAACGTTACTGGTTTCAGGAGCGTATTTTCAGAATCCCCAAAAGCTGAGGTCCGAAAAGGGCGCTCAGGTTTTGGAGTTATTGCGTTTTCTGAACACCGACCCGTTCTGGAAGGCGCAAGTCACGCAAATGAATGTGGATAAAGATGGTGAGATAGGCCTTATGACATTGCTGGGGGATCAACGGATCGAGCTGGGAATGGCGGAGGATTTCGAGTCCAAGTTCAAAAAGCTGCGCATCTTTTATGATAAGGTGTTAAGCAAGGATTGGGGCCGGTATAAAAGAATTAGTGTTAAGTTTCAAGATCAAATAGTTTGTGAATAATAATTCACCATCAGCATGGCACACGATAAGATTGTAGTTGGGGTAGATATTGGAAGTACTAAAATAACGGTGGTGGCTGCGCAAGGCTCAGCGACACGCCGTAACAATATCGAGATTTTGGGCTTCAGCGAAGTCCCTGTGCCGTCGGGAGCAGTAGTAAACGGCTCTGTTGAAAACATTAAACAGGTTGGCAGCGCGATCAAGGAAGCACTGGCGGAAGCTGGTTCAAGATCGGATCTCGATATTGGAATAGTGAATGTGAGCTTTGGCGGTACGCATGTAAAAGTAAGTGCGCAGAGCGATGGCGTGATCCGCCCGTCGGCGTCGTCGGGAGAGGAAGTGACGCAGCGGGATGTCGACCAACTGGTAGACGATATGTACCGCGCGAAAATCGAACCGAACTTCGATGTGCTGCATGTATTGCCGATGGATTTCACCGTAGATAACTCGACAGGCGTACGCGAGCCGGTAGGCCGCACGGGCATTAAGCTGGGAGGAAACTTCCTCGTGGTTTCTGCCAACAGCCAGTCGGTATTGCGTACGAAAAAAAGCCTTGCGGAGGCCGACCAGGCATTGAAATGCGACAAGCTGGTACTGGCGCCATTAGCGACCAGCCTGGCCGTGCTTACGGACAATGAAATGAAAGCCGGCATCGCGATGGTGGATATCGGCGACCATACAACGGACGTGATCATTTACCACGATCGGATTGTGCGTCATATCGCTTCATTTCCGATCGGCGGACGGCACATTACGTCCGACCTCGAAGTAGGATGCGGTATTCAGTTCGAGAATGCGGAGCGTTTGAAAAAAGAATATGGCGTGGCAGTTTCTGCCGACGTTCCTTTGAATGTCGAGATCCTGATCAATTACCTCGCAGGCCGCCAGCCGAAGCCGGTTTTGAAAAAGAATGTAGCATTGATCATTGAAGAGCGTTTGAAAGAAATCGCGGCGATGGTGTATGCGGAGATTATTAAATCGGGTTATGCCGATAGGCTGATCGGCGGGCTCGTGCTTACCGGTGGCTCTGCGAACATTCCGGAAATTGAGGCATTGTTCGAAAGAGTAACCGATATGTCGGTGCGCGTGGGCTATCCCGAAAATTTGGATCGCACGGCGAAGGCCGATGCGGTGAGCAATGCGTCGTTCAATACGGCCATAGGACTGGCCTGGGCCGGGCTGAAATCGGTTGATCCGCGTGTGAAATCGGTTTGCAAGCCTGCATCGGCATTCAATACGGGTAATGTGGTGCAAAAAGAGCCTGTAAAGGAAGTGAAAGAGCAGCCTAAGCGTAATGGAACGTTTTGGGACAACATTACAGGTATTATCGGAAAGAAAGACGAAAGTCTGGGAGACTATTAACAGCTATTATTACGCATACTCAACCCCGGAAAGAATATGAACAAAAGCTTGTTGCACGCATTAGACCAGGATTATATAGTGAATGAAATCGTCAAAGACCCAAGCGGAGAGGGCAACGGGGAGCCGGCCATCATCAAGGTAATTGGTGTCGGTGGAGGTGGTAGCAATGCTGTTAACTACATGTTTGAAAAAAAAATCAAAGATGTGGAATTTGCGGTTTGTAATACCGACAGACAAGCGCTTGCCAACAGCCCTGTACCCGTGAAAATCCAGCTGGGTGCAACTTTGACACAAGGCCTGGGAGCCGGTACCGATGCTACGAAAGGCAAGGAGGCGGCTTTGGAAACGATCGAGGAGATCAAGGGCCTCCTGGGAGGTTCTACGCAAATGGTATTTATCACCGCCGGTATGGGCGGTGGAACAGGAACAGGTGCCGCACCGGTGATTGCGCAGCTGGCCAAGGAAATGGGTAAACTGACGGTGGCCGTGGTAACCGCGCCTTACACCTGGGAAGGACTTGACAAAAAAGAACAGGCACTCGAAGGTATCGAGCAGCTGAAAGAATATAGCGACACGGTCCTTGTGGTTCTTAACGATAAGCTCGAAGAACTATACGAGGATATGACATTGACGCAGGCGTTTGCGGAAGCGGACGGCATTTTGCTCAATGCAGTCAAAAGTATTTCCGAAATCATTACTACCAACGGTAATATCAACACCGACTTCAAGGATGTGGAGAAAGTGTTGAAAAGCGCCGGCCAGTCGGTAATGGGAACTTCGGAATCCACCGGAGCCGATCGTGCGCAGAATGCGATCAAAGAAGCGCTCGATTCGCCACTTCTGAACGACCGCGATATCCGTGGCGCGAAGAGAATTCTCGTAACACTTGCTACCAGTAAGAAGAAGGAGGCTACCATGCGCGAACAGCGCGAGATCTGGCAATATGTGCTTTCACAGGTAGGTGGCGAAGCACGTATGTTCAAACTGGGTACGATCACCGACGATTCGCTGGGTGATAAACTCCGGGTGACCGTTGTAGCCGCTGGTTTCGACAGCATCGAGTCACCGATTCCGGGTATTCAGCTCAAAGGAGCCAAAGGGCAGCCTGAACCAACTCCGATAGTTGTGGAAGAGCCGAAAGAGGAGCTTCCTCCGGTTGTCGTTGGAGAAGAAGAATTGGTATTGACAGGCGAACTGGAAGAAAATACCCCAACGAGCTCGATCGACCTCGTTCTCGAAGATGAGAGCGTAACGCACGGCTTCGATCCGATCAACATTTCGTTGACGGAAGTTGAACCAACGAGCGACTGGACGGACGAAGATGCCTTGAAAATGGAAATGATGATCAAATCATTCCGCGACGGGCTTGTGAAATATTCCGATCTGGAAGGCCCGGCTTACCGCCGCAGCAGGGTAGAGCTCTGGAAGCGGCCTACGATTCCGGCACATGAAATGGAACAGCACTGGCTGAAATAGCAAAAAGGGAGCGATGAGCTCCCTTTTTTAATGTAATATTTTAAATGATTTAGAAATGGATGATCTGCCCGGCCTGTATTTCGAGCAGCTCTTTATATAATGCATTTGAAATTACATTATCCGCATAATGCGAGCGAATCTGCGCGAGCTTCACGCGTAACGCGAGCGTATTCATGCCCAGGTAGCTGAAAACGTCGTTGAGGTGGCTTAATGCAATGGCGGCACCCTGCATGTTGGATGATAGGCCCACCAATGCGGCTTTTTTGTTGGAAAAACTGTTGGGGTAAGGCAACCCGTCGATAAACGCTTTGAGCACGCCCGGATAGGAGCCATTGTATTCAGGCACGATGAACACGAACTTGTCCGTCTGTTCCAACAACGATTTCAGGTTGTTGAAGGACTCGTTCTTGCCGGTATTGGCATACAATGCGGATACTGTAAAATCATCGGGTAGGTTCACCAGATCAAGGATAATACTCGGTGCGTGCAGTTGTTGTAGAATTTGCTGATAATATTCCGCTATTTTCCTGGACATCGAGTTGGGCCGGTTGGTACCAACGATGATCACAATAGGCGATGTGGATGCAGTCATGTGCCGGTTAATGTTCTTGTCACTAGTAACAAATTATGTTTGAAATTGTTCTAATGACGCCGTTACTGGCAGCAAATCTAACCGTCAAACCGACACGTTACCAGGCTGGTTTTCATGATACACAACAATTATTGTTATATTTGAGCCCGTTATTCATCATGAAATTTCAATAATCGTCTGAGTTTCAGATTATTATATATAAATCAACCCACATAAAATATGTCTTGGTTTATTCGCAAAGAAAAAGGTATCAATACACCAACCGAAATGAAGCGCGAAGCGCCGGACGGTTTGTGGTATCAATGTCCTAATTGCAAAAAAATCACTCCTACCAGGGAACATAAGCAGAATGCTTTTACCTGCCCGCATTGCAACTACCACGAGAAGGTGGGTTCGGATGTGTATTTCAATTTGCTTTTCGATGACAATGAGTTCATCGAGCTCGACGCTAACCTGGTCTCCGGCGACCCGCTCGGTTTTGTGGATACCAAAGCTTATCCGGACCGGATTAAGTCGACCATGAAGAAGACCGGGTTGAAAGATGCAGTTCGCACAGGGCATGGTAAAATGAATGGCCTCGACCTGGTGATCGCTTGTATGGATTTTAGTTTCATCGGCGGATCGATGGGTTCGGTTGTGGGGGAAAAAATCGCTCGTGCGATATCCTACTCGCTCGAAAAGAAGGTGCCGTTCCTCATGATTTCGAAGTCGGGAGGTGCGCGGATGATGGAGGCAGGGTTTTCGCTGATGCAGATGGCCAAGACCTCTGCGCGCCTGGCGCAATTGTCAGAGGCTAAGATACCCTATATTTCGCTGCTCACCGACCCTACAACCGGCGGTGTTACAGCATCTTACGCAATGCTAGGCGACTTCAATATTTCGGAGCCCGAAGCTTTGATCGGTTTCGCCGGTCCGCGCGTAATCCGTGAGACGATCGGTAAGGACCTGCCGAAAGGCTTCCAAAGCGCGGAATTCGTGCTGGAACACGGTTTCCTGGATTTCATCGTCGATCGCAAGGATTTGAAAGATAAATTGACAAGCCTGCTGAATATGCTCAAATAGGCAATAGCATTTAGCAAATGCGGCCCGTCAGGTTATCTGGCGGGCCGCTTTGCATTTAGGTTAATGTGTTATTTGCATTTGAATGCGCGGATCAGGGACAGGTGTCCTTCCGGCGCGTGTCAGTAATGTCATTGATCTTCCAACCAGCATTGGTTTTGATTAAATTAAAAACGTTGACGCCGCAATGCGAGAACTTGTCGCCTAGGTAAAACTTGTAGGGTGCCCAGACAACAGCCATCGGGCCGTCGATGGAGACTTTGACGTCGTAAATGCGCTCGTCCCATTGTTCCTTGTGTGGCGTGCCAACGGCTTTCACGAACCCGTCGACGCTTCCTTTGTGGGTGACGACCGAATCCGCGGCATTTTTGGAAATGGACGTTAATGCGGCCGTTTTGGTAAATACGCTTCGCACCGCGGTGGAGTCGCCATTGCGCATGCCGGTGAAAAGCTTGTCGACCACCTGGCGGGCTTCGGCTTCGTCGGATGGCGGCGTGGCAGCATTTGCAGCGTAAGTGAATGCGTTTGCGAGTAATGCGAGTGTCAGAAAATGGCTAATCCGTTTCATTGGTATAGTTTTAACAAAAACTTAATTTTGAGCCCCTTTGTAAAATTTTGGGAATCGATATGTCGGAAAAAATAGTTAAAAAAGTAGATATAAAGAACAGACGGGCTTCATTCGAGTACTTCTTCCTGGAAGAGTTCACGACCGGTATGGTGCTCACGGGCACGGAAATCAAGTCGATCAGGCAAGGTAAGGTCAATTTTCAGGATGCTTACTGCCTTTTTATGAATGGAGAGCTCTTCATCCGCAGCCTGCACATTTCGCCTTATACGGAAGGCACGCATTACAACCACGAGCCCATGCGCGACCGCAAGCTGCTGATTACCAAGCGCGAGCGTAAAAAGTTAATAGAAGGTTTGAAGGATGTGGGCCTTACGATTATACCCGTCCGGTTATTCACAAGCGACCGTGGTTTGGCGAAGCTTCATATTGCATTGGCCAAAGGGAAAAAGCTCTATGATAAGCGCGATAGTATAAAAGAGCGGGACGTAAAACGCGAGAACGACAGGGCGGGTTACTGAACAGCCGGCGGGTTTGATATTCAAAATGTGCTAATCCGGTGATCCTCGGGACTTTCTGGTAAGTTCTTTCAACAATATTTGAAAATACCAGAGCGTTTTTTCTGGTGAAATATTCATATATTGTGGGAATTAACTCACACAGGGCTCATGGGTAAAGTACTGGTTCTGAATCAAGATTATAGCGCACTAAGTGTTTGCACAGTTCCGAAAGCGTTTCTGCTGGTTTATATGAAAAAAGCGGAAATGCTCGCAGAGTCTCAGCAGGAGCATCTCAGGACTGTCAACGACAGGTACCCCATGCCCGTCGTGATACGCCTCCATCGTTACATACACATACCATACAGGGGCGTAGTCATGACCAGGCAAAACCTCTTCAAGCGGGACGGCAACAGGTGCCAGTATTGCGGAACCCACGATAATCTGACGCTGGACCATGTGATGCCGAAAAGTAGGGGAGGGAAAACCACCTGGGATAATTTGGCCACCGCATGTAAAAGATGCAACTCCCGCAAAGGAGACCATACGCCGGAAGAGGTTGACATGCCGTTAAAGCAGCGACCGTTCCGGCCTTCTTTTTTAATGTTCATCCGTGATTTTTCAGGCATGGCCGATGACGAATGGCTGCCTTACCTCGGATCGAAGGAGCGGCACTGTTAACGTCCGTTCGGTATGGCACCGGTTTGTGGGTTGTCATTTGTGGTCAGGTATTGTCAGGAGGTGATCAAGTATTGTCAGGAGGTTGAAGGAAATGTCAGGTGTGGTCAGGAATAGTCATTGATTGTCACACGTGCTCTTTCGATATCTGGATCAAGTTCTTCTCCAATTTTTTGTCCCGACTATCTCTGACCACACCTGACTATACTTGACTTCCTCATGACTACACCCGACAACACTTGGCTACTTCCTGACCACACCTGACTACTCCTGACCACTTCCTGACTACACCTGACCATTCTACGCTCAAACGCTACCCCAACCTCACGTCATAAAATTAAATCGCCCAACCGTTCGGATATTGCTTTCGAATCGCGTAATTTTGCGTCCTAATTTTTCAAAAATACTTGTTGAACTAATTTTCAGCCGATTAGCCCGGCGGCTGATGTATCGAAGGGCCATTATTCCTATTTATGTCTAAGGAAAAACAAAATCAACCGCTTCCCGAATTCGATTGGGATAAAGCATCAGACAAAGGTTTCGGAACCGCTTATTCATCAGCTGACCGCAGCCGTCTGGAACAAATGTATGAGACTACCCTTTCTCCGGTTTCGGAAAAAGAAGTAGTTAAAGGTGTTGTAGTAGGTATTACAGACCGCGAGGTGATCCTGAACATCGGTTTCAAATCTGATGGTATCGTTTCATCCAATGAATTCCGCGACCTGCCAGGTTTGAAAATCGGCGACGAAGTGGAAGTTTACGTAGAGAACCAGGAAGACGCACAAGGTCAGCTGGTACTTTCACGCAAAAAAGCGAAAGTTATCACTGCATGGGATAACATCCAGAAATCATTCGACGAGGATGTTGTTATCGATGCAAATGTTAAGAGAAGAACCAAAGGTGGTCTTATCGTTGATATTTTCGGCATTGAAGCCTTCTTGCCAGGTTCACAAATCGATGTGAAGCCAATCCGCGACTTCGACGTTTTCGTTGGAAAGCGTATGGAAGTAAAAGTTGTGAAAATCAACTACGCTAACGATAACGTAGTAGTATCTCACAAAATCCTGATCGAGAAAGACCTCGAAGCACAACGTCAGCAAATCCTGAACAACCTTGAAAAAGGTCAGGTATTGGAAGGTGTGATCAAAAACATGACCAACTTCGGTGTGTTCATCGACTTGGGTGGTGTTGACGGTCTGTTGCACATTACTGATATTTCATGGGGCCGTATCAACCACCCATCTGACCTCCTTTCACTGGATCAGAAACTGAACGTGGTTGTTCTCGACTTCGACGAAGAGAAAAAACGCATTTCTTTGGGTCTGAAACAACTTCAATCACACCCATGGGATTCACTGGACGAGTCAATCCAGGTTGGATCGAAAGTTACAGGTCGCATCGTGAACGTTGCTGACTATGGCGCTTTCCTTGAAATCAAACCAGGTGTTGAAGGTCTGATCCACGTTTCTGAAATGTCATGGTCTCAGCACCTGCGCAATCCACAGGAGTTCATGAACGTGAACGACGAGATCAGCGCGGTTGTATTGACGCTTGACCGTCAGGAGCGCAAAATGTCTCTGGGTATCAAACAACTTACCGAAGATCCTTGGACTCAAGGTTCATTGAAAGAGAAGTATGCGATCGGTACCCGTCACAAAGGTGTTGTTCGTAACCTGACCAACTTCGGTCTGTTCATCGAACTTGAAGAAGGCATCGACGGTCTGGTGCACGTTTCTGACCTTTCATGGACTAAGAAAATCAAGCATCCTTCCGACTTCGTGAAAGTAAACGACGAGCTGGAAGTAGTTGTATTGGAATTGGATGCGGAAAACCGTCGTCTGGCTCTGGGTCACAAGCAGCTTGAAGAAAACCCATGGGATACTTTCGAAAGCATTTTCGAAGTAGGTTCAGTACACAAATCGACTATCGTTGCTAAAGGTGACAAGTTTGCTACACTCGAACTTCCTTACGGAATCGAAGGTGTTGCTTCTATCAAGAACCTTGCGAAAGAAGACGGAACATTTGCTGAGGTAGGTGAAAGCCTTGACTTCACTGTTCTTGAATTCCTGAAAGACGAGAAGAAGATCGTTCTGACTCACTCTAAAGTTAAAGGTGTTCCTGCTGAGGAAAAGAAAGAAGCAAAAGCTGCCAAAGCTCCTGCTGCTGAGTCAGTGAACAAAGAAGTGGAAAAATCTACTTTCGGAGACCTTAGCGTTCTGTCTGCTTTGAAAGAGCAGCTGGAAGAGAGCGAGAAGAAAGGAAAAAAGTAAAATAAAATATGGTGCGGAAGAATTTTTTAATACTTTTGCACCCAGATTAGCTGTCGGCCTCGCGCAGGCAGCTAATCTTTAAAAATGGTTCCGTGGCCGAGTGGCTAGGCAG
>DATMSL010000579.1:0-7577 GCA_035565435.1 Dyadobacter sp.
GAAAGCGCGAAATGATTGCAACTAGTTCCTCAAACACCGGAAGGCACGGTTTTTTCCCGATTTATAGAAATCAACAGACAAAACCATGGACTTCCAAAACCAATATGTCTTCGCATTTCCTTCCGCGGAAATGCCTGACGACCAACCGCCTGCACCGAGCTATCCCGAAAGGCCGAGAGAAGCAGGCCCGTTGAATCCCACGCCCGAAATACCGGGAACCGACGCGCCAGAGGTCAACACCGGTTCAAGAATCGATGAGGATCAGCCGGCTGAACCAACTGATGAAGACGAGGTAGGCGAGATCGAATCACAAAATCCCTGAACAAAAAGGGTTACCGGCATTGGTAACCCTTTTTTGGTCGGCCTACATGTCGTATTACTGCGCCTCCACCAGTTTCTTGATCTCAATCAAGATCGGGTTCCAGCCTTCGCCGTCGTTGTAAGAGTCCTGATACCGCCGCTCGCCATCGGCTACGGTGCTGTAATCGCCCTGCGTGACTTTTAAAAGTGTTTTTTCTCCTTGCGGGACAAGGTCGTAGGTGACTTTGAGGTAGTTTTCGGAAACATCGTCGATGTTCGAATGGGGGTCGATGGTGGTGTAGCGGAGGAATTTCCCCGGCTCAATTTCCAGTACTTCCCCTTTGACCCAGATAATCTCTTTTCCTTCGTGCTCGCCTTTCCAGAGCAACTCGCTGCCGACATTCCAGTCGGAAAGCGCCTCACAGCCAAACATATACTGTTTTGTCTGTTCAGGATTCACAAGCGCGTCCCACACACGTGGCGCCGGCGCATCGATGGTAATTTCGTTTTGAATGAATAGTGGTTCCATTGATTGAATGACTTTTAATGGTAGGTGTTGTCAAGTGTTGTCAGGTATTGTCAAGTGTTGTCAAGTGTAGTCAGGTGTTGTCAAGTGTAGTCAGGTGTGGTCAGGTGTTGTCAGGTATTGTCAAGTGTGGTTGTGTGTTGTCAAGTGTTGCCAGGTGTTGTCAGGTGGTGTCAAGTGTAGTCAGGTGTGGTCAGGTGTTGTCAGGTGTTGTCAAGTGTGGTTGGGTGTTGTCAAGTGTTGTCAGGTATGGTCGAGTAGTGTCAGGTATTGTCAAGTGCCGTTAATGTTGCCAAGTTTTGTCAAGTTTTGCCAGGTATTGCTTTTGAAATAGCTAGTGTCCGTCATCCTAACGATGCCAGATCAGACTCTGCTGTTCTTCCACATCTGACCATACCTGACTACACATGACCACACCTGACCACATCTGACTACACCTGACCAATTTCCACAACGGCAATATTACGTCCTTCGAGCCGGTGCCGGATTGCGTTTTACGGATTATTTCTAACCGAAAAGGGAGTGGTGCCGAATTTCTTTTTGAAGGCATTGTTAAAATGCTGCGGTGTCGCGTAGCCTAGCTGGGTCGATATTTCGGCGGCAGTTTGCTGTGTGTCCAGCAGGTATTGCTTGGCTAGTTGCAGGCGCTGGTCGGTGAGATAGCCGAAAATGGTATTGTTGAACGTCTCTTTGAAGCCTTTTTTCAGTTTGTATTCATTCAAACCCACATGCTGCGCGATTTCCGAAAGGTTGGGCGGGCAATGTACACGTTCATTGATCAGGTCGCGGACAGCGATGATCTTCTCCTTGTCGGTTTTGGTTTTGATAAAGGGATCCGTTTTACGTTCCGAAGCCTCGCACGCGTCGGCACATAGCACGAGCAGTTCAATGCTTTTGGAAAGGAGAAACAGCTTTTTGAGATTTTCGGAGTATCTGCAATGAATGATTTGCTGAATTACCTGCTGGATCGGCGAGTCGATCGTTCCCCAGTTCTCAGTCAGAATCGCACTTTTCCCTAGCATGATCGCTTCTGAAAAGCGTTTCAGTGCATCACTGGCATTTTGGGTGAACTGAATGAAAACCTCTTTGGGAAACTGAATACCGAAAGTCTCGATTTCGAGTGTCTTTGGTTGTACGGTCATTTCGAACTCCCTGGAATACATGATATTATGATGCCCGCCGACGAGGTCGAATGTCTTTCCAAGCTGGTTGTAGGTAAATATGTAATCCCCTTTCAGGCCGAAATGCATGCGCACGACGTCGGTATTGGTGCTTTTGGAATGGAAGCCCGACAACTCCGTAAACCGCGAAACCGCATGTCCGAGCAGGATGCCGTCGCATTGCCAGGTGGTGCCGGCCATTTGGCCTTTATCGAAACTGCGGATCTGTCTTTCTTCCATGTTAGTTACTTTTTCCGGTTGGCGAGCCAGAGGATCGAATTCACGAGGAACTGATTCTGCGCGTCGTTGTCAAAGGTAAAAGATAATTCCCTGTTCGTTTTGTTCTCGTAGTCGATATCGTTATGGCCCATATTCATGTACAGCATTTTGTACTTTTTATTAGTCCACGCGACAGGATAGTAGCCGCTATGCCAGATTTCATGCTGTTTTGGGCCTGTGCCCAGCGGAAAGCTAGCAGGATCAATGGACAGAAGGATTTGGATGTCAGGATTTTGGGTTAAATCCTTCTCCCACCGGTACCATTCGTTGGGCGATGCTTTAAAAGTGCTGCCCAATCCCTTGGTAGCGGGGCTTTTTGCATTCTCGACTTTTAAAATGGCCGAAGTAGGGCGCCAGGTGTTGCTTTTGTACTGACCCGAGCCGAGAAATTGATCGTGGTACCAATCCCAATTCTGCGGATAGGCCGAGGGCGTCAATGCAAATGCAGCGAAATGAAAGCCGATCCAGCCGCCGCCGTTTTCGATATACTTTTGAAATGCAGCTCGTTGCTCAGGTTCTTCGGGCCGGGTATCGAGGAAGAGAACGACCTGATATTTTGACAAAAACCCGGCATTGAGATTGTCCCAGTTGCTGGTAGAATCGTAAGTAAACCCGTTTTTCTCACCGAGTTCGGGCAAACGTTTGTGAGCTTCGCCCACGAAGCTGATGTGCGCCCGGTCGTTTTTGCCTGTAAAAAAGGCGATAACTTTGAATTTAGGTTTTTGCTGGGAGAATGCCGGTTGCGTAACGGATAGAATGCTCAGCATGGTAATGCCCAGCATGGTAATGCCTAGCATGGCGATGCCCGGCATGGTAGGCAGGACAGCCAACGGCTTTCCGAATAGGTACTTCATTGGATAAGGGGCTAGGTAGGGGATTAAATTAAGCCAAATATAAACGGTAAAATGTCTGCGTGGGTTCGCCGCGAATTTTAGTTTTGAAAACCGTGAATATCCGCTTTATTTGCCGTTTCCAATTTCATTAGTAATCATGAACTACACCCTTATTGCACAACAGGCGGGCGTCAGCGACAAGCAGGCCAGAAATACCATTGCGTTATTCGAGGAAGGCGCTACGGTGCCGTTTATCGCGCGGTACCGCAAGGAGGCCACCGGTGGGCTGGATGAGGTCCAGATAGGTGCCGTCAGAGAGGCCTGGCAGAAACAGCAGGAAGTCGAGAAACGGCGTGAGGCCATTTTAAAAAGCATAGAAGAGCAAGGTAAACTCACGCCCGAGCTGAAAAAGAAGATCGAAGGCGTGTTTTCGATGACCGAGCTCGAAGACCTTTATCTGCCGTATAAACAAAAGAGAAAGACCCGGGCGACGATCGCCATCGAGAAAGGATTGGAACCACTTGCCAAACTTATTTTCGAGGGTAAGGAGCGCGATCCGGAAGGCAAGGCAGCCAGTTTCCTGAACGATCAGGTCGCAAATGCAGGCGATGCATTGCAGGGTGCGCGGGATATTATCGCCGAGTGGATCAACGAAAACCAGGAAGCACGGACGAAAATCCGGTACGCATTCCAGCGCGGGGCCATTATTACCTCCAAAGTCAAGAAAAAGAAAGAGGAAGAAGGGGCCAAATACCGCGACTATTTCGAATTTTCGGAACCTTTGGCCAAAATACCTTCGCATAGGCTGCTCGCGTTGCGCAGAGGCGAGGAAGAAGGCATTCTGAGCGTCGATATTTCGCCGGATGAAGATGCGGCGCTGGAAGCATTGGACAGACTGTTCATGTTTGGTACGGAAGCCTGCAAGGACCAGCTCGAACTGGCGATTGGCGACAGCTATAAACGGCTATTAAAACCGTCGATCGAAACGGAATTTGCTAATTTATCCAAGGAAAAGGCCGATGTGGCGGCGATACAGGTGTTCACCGAAAACCTCAGGCAACTTCTGCTGGCTTCTCCGTTGGGCCAGAAAACGGTATTGGCTATCGACCCAGGCTACCGCACGGGCTGTAAGGTCGTCGTGCTCGATAGCCAGGGTAATCTCATCGCCGACCATGTCATTTATCCATTCGATAAACCTTCGGAAGCAGGCGCCAGGATCAGCGAGCTTATCCGGAAGTTCAAAGTCGAGGCGATCGCAGTGGGTAATGGTACGGCGGGACGCGAGACGGAGGATTTCGTGAAGAAGCTGCTGGAGGGTTCCGGGCAGTCGGCGGACATCGGGCTGTTTATGGTATCCGAGCAGGGAGCGTCCATTTATTCTGCTTCGGAGGTCGCGCGCGAGGAGTTCCCCGACAAAGACGTTACGGTCCGCGGTTCAATATCGATCGGCCGCCGACTGATGGACCCGTTGGCCGAGCTGGTGAAAATCGATCCGAAGTCGATCGGCGTAGGTCAGTACCAGCATGATGTAGACCAAAATTCATTGCGAAATGCTTTGGACGTAGTCGTAGAAAGCTGCGTGAATTCGGTAGGCGTAAATCTCAACACGTCAAGCAAGCATTTGCTGCGCTATGTTTCGGGGCTCGGACCCGCTCTGGCGCAGAATATCGTGGATTTTCGGGCCAAAAACGGAAATTTCAAATCGAGGCAGCAATTATTGAAAGTTCCTCGCCTCGGAGCCAAGGCGTTTGAGCAGGCGGCGGGCTTCCTGCGTATTGAAAATGGCAATAACCCATTGGATAACAGTGCAGTACATCCCGAGCGTTATGAATTGGTGGAGCAAATGGCCAAAGATGCTGGTGCTACGGTGAAGGATTTAATGCAAAAACCCGAGTTGCGGCGCCAGGTCAAAATGGAAAAGTATGTATCGGCCTCGGTGGGCTTGCCTACTTTGAAGGATATCCTCGCCGAGCTTGAAAAACCCTCGCGTGACCCGCGTGCCGAAATGAAGAAGTTTGAGTTTGACGCCTCGGTCAGGAAGCCCGAAGATTTGAAGGTCGGGATGATTCTCCCGGGTATCGTGACGAACATCACCGCGTTTGGTGCGTTTGTCGACGTCGGCGTGAAGCAGGACGGGCTCGTCCACGTTTCGCAAATGGCCGACAAATTTGTGAAGGACCCGAACGAAGTGGTGAAGTTACAGCAGCACGTTACCGTAAAAGTGACCGAGGTAGACCTCAACAGAAAGCGGATCGCACTCTCGATGAAACTTTGAAAAATACAAAACCCGTTGGAGCCAGGCCCAACGGGTTTTGTATTTAAATACCCTTACAGTACGTGCAGCCGCTCTTCCTCCACAACCTTTTTCAGATCGTGCAGCACGTTCAACCAGTTACCCTCCGCTTTCACGACGGCATCGTCGTCTTCCAGGTTGTCCTGGGTCACCACCAGCGTCGTGTTCTCGTGGTAGTCCGACAAGTGGAACGTCACATGAGTATAATTATCCTCAAAATCCTCAGTGCCCGACAGCGGGCTCCAGAACGAGTAGCTTAACTCGCGTTCGGGCGTAATCCTCAGGATTTCACCTTTGTCGACATAATGCTGGCCATGCCATTCGCCTTCGAAGGTGATAGGGCTTCCGATTTCAAAATCGGAGCGCATTTCCGTGCCATGAAAATATTTTTTGACGAGTTCAGGTTCTACCAATGCCTTCCAAACCGCAGAAGGGCTTGCATGGATAGAAATGGTTGTGGTTGCGAGCTGTTTTCTGTTCATGTTTATTCGGAGTTAGTCATGTGATAAATGCTGAGAAAACTATGCCAACAAGATCCGTGATTGCGTGGCCGACCTGCACAACCTGGGCGGTCCCGCCCGGATTTTGATCCTTGGCTGTATATTTAACGTATATCAGGTGAAATGAGTTGACATGCGCGAGCTATATTTTAAACAATGGATGCCTATCAGCCTCGACGAGGCCTGGACTTTTTTCTCGGACCCTTCCAATTTGAAGGAAATCACGCCTGCTCAAATGGGGTTCGTCGTGATATCGTCACATCATCGCGGAAAAATGTACGCAGGACAGATTGTCCGGTACATTGTAAGGCCGCTGTTCGGTATACCGCTGAAATGGTGTACTGAAATCACGCATGTTGTTGATAAACAATACTTTGTAGATGAGCAACGCTTTGGGCCGTATGCTTTCTGGCATCATCAGCACCGCTTTACCGAGCAAAATGGCGGGGTGCTGATGGAGGATATTCTGCATTACAAGGTGCCATTCGGCATTTTGGGAACATTGGTAGACCGGATGATCGTGAACCGGGAAGTGAATACGATTTTTGCTTACCGAAGGAAAATTCTATCCGAGCGTTTCGGGACTTAGAAGTTGTACTGGACGCGGGCCGTGAAAACATCGTCCGAAACGTCACTTTCGTACCCCGCCAGCGCCGACTTTTCATTCCGCACGAATTCATAATAGAATACGAATTTCAGCGATTCATTCGCCATATACACATATCCCATCCCGAGGGTATTGTACCGGAGATCGGCCTTGCCAAATCCTTTGTCGGCGGAGATTTGCTTGCCCGAGATCTTGGTATTTGGGTCGTACCAGTCATATTTCATCACAAACTGATGGTCCAGGCTGCCGAGGTGTTGCAGGAAATAGAAATATGCGCCGTCGAAGCTGCGGGTATAAAGAGGATCTTTGATGCCGTTGGTGATCGGATAAGTACCGGGCGTTTCGGTTGTGCTGAAAGTCGCCGTCTGCTGGCCTTTAATGTATTCGGCCCGGAACTCGGTTTCACCCTTTCGGTTGGGAAACGAAAGCTGGAAATCAGCCCCGGCGTAGTTCCGTGGCCTGGTTTTATGCAGGTTAGCGCTTGCCGAATCGCGAACTGCCTGATATTCGCCACCCCTGCGTTCCGTTTTATAAAGGATGTCCGACTGGCTTACAATACCGCCGGCGTAGCCTGATACGGCCGCTGATAAGGTTGCACTACCCAATGCGCGGATGGTGGTTGGTTTGAGACTGAGCCGACTGATCACGTCTTTATGGCTGTCGTAATCCATGGGTCCCGACATGCCCTGACCGTTGAAGACACCGAGGTCGAATTTCAGTTTCTGGTGCCATTCCTGCGTTTTGCGGCTGGTAACGGTAAGCATTACACCGATGTCACGCTCGGTTTTCATCAGAATCTGAGACATACGCCCACGCTCGGGCGACTCGCGGTTGGCCGACGAAAGGTTCACTTCATGCCCGAATGGCCGCGCGAACATCCCCGTGGTCAATGCGAATATTTTGAATTTGTTCTCATAAAATCGACCCCAGAAATCGCGGATGGCCACGCCGCGTTCGGTACCGTCAAACTGGAATACGAAATACGAGGTTGGGTCATCATTTTTATTGAGGTGCGCGTAATCCACACGCAGGCGCCCGCGACGGAGCATGAAACGGTTGTTAGATAGCGGAGAGAAGTT
>DATMSL010000580.1:0-10469 GCA_035565435.1 Dyadobacter sp.
CTGTTAACCATTTGCGCATTTAATTTAAACGTGAAAAAAATTAAGTTAGAAATTCTGGGGCTTTCACCAAGCCAATCCCAAGCCGGTTCGTTTGCATTGGTACTTGGAGAAGAACTCGGCAACCGCAGGCTGCCCATCATCATTGGCGTATTCGAAGCACAGGCCATTGCCGTCCAGATTGAAAACATAGTACCCAACCGCCCGATGACGCACGATCTCTTCAAATCGTTCGCCGACGGCATGAATTATACATTGAAAGAGATCGTCATTTCCGATCTCAAAGAGGGCATTTTCTACGCCAAAATCGTTTGTACCGATAACCTTCGTGAAGTAGAGATCGACGCCCGCCCGTCGGACGCGATCGCGATCGGCCTTCGTTTCGACATTCCTATTTATACTTACGAGACCATTCTGTCCGAGGCAGGCATTGTTTCTAGCTCGGTGACCGAGGAGGAGGACGAGGATGAGGACGCCGTTCGTGAAACCATCCGCCCTTCCGGCTCAAAGGATTCGCTCCGTGACCTTACCTACGACGAGCTCCAGCGCATGCTCGACGACGCCCTTTCGAAAGAAGACTACGAAAAGGCTGCGAAGATCCGCGACGAAATGGGAAGACGGAACTAAAACCGCCATTATAGTTAAAAATAGTTAAGGATTGTCCCCAAAAGGGCTGTTTTGAAATTTTAATCCTTATTTTTGCCCGGGTCGTATTCCAGAAAACAGAACCAACGACGAGCGAAATCCTACGCTGTTATGCCTAAAAAAAAGAAGATCGGGAGCTACCCCAACGCAATGATCGTCATGAGCCTTACGGCTGCATTGTTTCTGATCGGTTTTTGCGGACTCCTGGTGATCCAATCCAAAAAATTGGTTTCCATTATCCGTCAGAACATCGAGGTGCGCGTGTTCATTGATAAACAAGTCTCTAAAGCCGGACAGGACTCGATACTCCATATTATTCAGGCAAAGCCTTTTGTTCTGAAATCCACTGAGACAAAAGCCATTACGTTTGTTTCAAAAGAAGAAGCCGCCAAGGAATTCATTGAAGGCACCAAGGAAGATTTTGCTACTTTCCTGGGAGAAAACCCGTTGCGCGACAGCTACCGGGTGAAAATCCAGGAGGACTATTTTGAAGAGGCCAAGCTGCAACAGATCAAAAAAGATCTGGACCAGGTAAAAGGCGTGTACGAGGTGGTGTATCAGGAGGATCTGGCCGACAATATCAACCGCAACGTAACAAAAATCTACATCGTGCTGGCAAGTTTTGCATTGATCATGTTGATTATCATTGTATTGCTGGTTAACAACACCATCAAACTGGCCATCTACTCGCAGCGCTTCCTGATCCGCAGCATGCAGCTCGTGGGTGCCACCAATGGATTTATTCAGAAACCTTACGTAATGCGCGGCGCGATTCAGGGACTTATTGGCGGTGTTATCGCTGCGATTCTGCTGATCGGTCTGCAACAACTGGCGATCCGTAATGTGGAAGGACTTGCGCTGTTACAGGAATATGACAAGATCGTGATCCTCATAGCTTCTGTGCTCGGTCTAGGTGTCGCCATCGGTATAGCGAGCACCTACCAGTCACTCGCACGTTACCTGCGCATGGCGCTCGACGACCTTTATTAACAGGCCGTTGTGTCCGGGCGGAACGGCCCGCCTATTCCTCTATTCAGACATTCAAGAACAGTAACCGATAAATAAACGTTATGAGTACTTCAAAAAATGAACTTCCATTTTCATCATCCAACTATGTGATGATGCTGGTTGGCATTGCGGTAATCCTCGCAGGCTTCCTGATCATGACTTTCGATAGCGAAGAGTTTGGTTTCGGCTTTTTAGGCCTGACCCTCGGCCCCATCATTACCATTGCGGGTTTCATCATCGAGTTCTGGGCGATCCTCCGTAAACCTGCTAATTCATGAGTATCTGGCAGGCGATCATTCTAGCAATTGTTGAAGGAATTACCGAGTTTTTGCCCATCTCTTCCACCGGGCATATGATCATAGCCTCCTCGTTCATGGGGATCAGCCATCTGGAATTCACCAAAATGTTCACGGTTAATATCCAGTTCGGGGCTATACTTTCCGTACTCGTACTTTACTGGAAGCGTTTTTTCCAGACTACCGATTTCTATTTCAAACTTTTCGTGGCTTTTCTGCCGGCAGCAGTCATCGGGTTTCTGCTGAACGATTTCATCGATGCATTGCTCGAAAACGTGTGGGTAGTGTCGATCTCGCTGCTCCTCGGAGGTTTTGTACTGATTTTTATCGACCGCATCGCGAACGATACGCGTGAAAAGGTGATTACCTTCCCTACCGCATTGAAAATCGGATTTTTCCAGTGTATCGCGATGATCCCGGGCGTTTCGCGTTCGGCTTCGACGATCATTGGTGGTATGCTCAATGGTTTGTCAAGAAAACAGGCTGCTGAGTTCTCGTTCTTCCTGGCCGTGCCTACTATGGCTGCTGCAGGAGGTTACAAGCTGCTGAAAACTTACGATACCATTCAGAAGGAAGATATCCAGACTTTACTGATCGGCAATGCCGTTGCATTCGTGGTGGCTATGCTGGCGATCAAGTTCTTTATCAGCTTTCTGACCAAATACGGTTTTAAAGTTTTCGGTTATTACCGCATTATCCTTGGCCTGATCCTGCTCGGTTTGCTGGCATCGGGTTACCAGTTGGATGTTGTTTAAAAGCCTTCGGCTTCACCCATAAGCGATCGGCCGGCCATGTATGATGGTCGGCCGATCGCCATTAATTTCCTTAGTTTTGAAACAAGAAGAAAACATACCCGACGAAGGCGAGGTTATTCTGATCGACAAGCCCTTGACGTGGACTTCATTTGATGTGGCCAACAAGCTCAAAAGGGCTTGCAAATTCAAGAAAATAGGCCATGCCGGCACATTGGATCCACTTGCTACCGGCTTGCTTATCCTTTGCACCGGAAAAAAAACCAAGCAGATCGACAATTTTCAGGCGCAGGAAAAAGAGTATACCGGCACCCTGGTGCTGGGCAAAACGACGCCGTCCATTGACCTGGAAAGCGATTTCGACGCCGAGTACCCTATCGGCCACATTACCCCGGAGGTGCTCGAAAATGCGCGCCAGCAACTTACCGGTCATATCGAGCAGGTGCCCCCGCTTTTCTCCGCCATCAAAATCGACGGCGTGCGTGCGTACAAGCTCGCGAGGCGCGGCGAGGAGGCCGAGATCAAGAAGCGCCCGGTGGAGATCAAGCTGTTTGAAATTGACGCTACCCACTTTCCTTCCATTGATTTTAGGATCATTTGTTCAAAAGGTACTTATATTCGCAGTATAGTTCGGGATTTCGGCGAGCTGGCAGGCAGCGGCGCTTACATGAGCAAGCTGTGCAGGACCAGAATCGGTGAATTCGAGCTGAAAGATGCGTGGGAGCTGACGGCTTTCATCCATCAAAAACGAGTAGCGTTGAATTTGGAAGTTGACGAATGAACATTTATCATAGCCTGGATTCCTTTCAAAAATTGGAATATGGCGTCGTAACCAGCGGCACTTTTGACGGGGTGCATCTGGGACATCAAAAAATACTGGCCCGCCTGAAAGAAATTTCCGGGCAATCGGGTGGCGAATCAGTAGTATTAACCTTCTGGCCGCATCCGCGTACGGTGGTGTCGGAGGATAGCCAGGACCTGCAATTGCTTTCCACGATCGAGGAGAAAATAGAGCTTTTTGCCAAACTGGGCATCCAGCACCTGGCAATCATTCCTTTCACGCGCTCTTTTTCCGAGCTCACTTCCGATGCGTTCATCAAACAGATCCTGGTGGAGAAAATCGGTACCAAAAAGCTGGTAATCGGCTACGACCACCGTTTTGGCCGTAACCGGGAAGGCAGTTTTGAGTTCTTGCAGAAAAACTGCTCGGAATACGGTTTCGAAGTGGAAGAAATTCCCAGGGCAGATATCGAACATACGGCCATCAGTTCGTCGCGCATTCGCAAAGCGCTGATTACTGGCCATATACACGAAGCCAACGAACTTCTGGGACGTCCCTATTCACTTTCGGGAACTGTGGTAAAAGGGAAACAACTAGGCCGTACGATCGGCTTTCCGACCGCGAACCTGTACGTGCACGAGCCCTACAAGCTGATACCGATGAACGGCGTATACGTGATCCACGCGGTTTATGAGGGGCAGGTGTTCAAAGGCATGCTTAATATTGGTGTGCGCCCTACTGTGGACGGTACAATCCGGACCATTGAAGCGAACCTGTTCGACTTTGACAAAGAAATTTACGGCGAGGACCTTAAATTGGAATTGCTTCACTATCTTCGTCCGGAACAGAAATTCAACGGGCTTGATATGCTCGTTAAACAGATCGGAATAGACAAGGAAAATACCCTCGCCTATTTCGGCTAACCGATCCGAACTCTTTTACCTACTCATACAGTTTGCTTTTGCGTAAAGCGTGCCCTACCCGGCACGCTTTTATTATGCCTATACGTAAAACCGGGGTCAAATCTGCTTTCTGTAACGGGTCCCGACAGTCAATCATTCTTCCTTTATGAAACACTACGACGCGATTGTAATCGGCGCTGGTCAGGCAGGTACGCCGCTTTGCCGCAAACTGGCCGAATCAGGTCTAAAAACAGCACTAATTGAAAAAAGATGGGTCGGCGGCACTTGTGTGAACGACGGCTGCTCCCCTACCAAAGCGATGGTCGCCTCGGCGAAAGCGGCATGGTCGGCGCGGCATAATGAAACCCTCGGCGTGAGCGTAGGAGGCATCACGATCGATTTCGACGAAATCCTCGACCGCAAAAACAGCATTGTACACACCATGCGCGGCAACTCCGAAGAGCGTATCCTCAACACCGCCGGTCTAGACCTCATTTACGGTACGGCCCGTTTCACCGGCCGAAAGGAGATTACGGTTTCATTAAAGGATGGTGGCAGCGAAACACTCACGGCAGACAAGTTCTTCCTCAACACCGGCCTCCAACCCGTCATACCGGACATCGAGGGTATTCAGAGTATTCCCTGTCTGACTTCGACCACCATTATGGAGCTATCCGAGATCCCCGAGCATTTGCTCATTCTCGGCAGCGGCTATATTGCTTTGGAGTTCGGACAAATGTTCGCGCGGTTCGGCAGCAAAGTGACGATCATCGAGCGCTCGAAAAGGATTTTGAAAAAAGAAGACGCAGATGTTGCCGGAGAAATCGTCAAAATCCTTGCCCGGGAGGACATTGAAATACTCACCAATACGCAGGCGGTTCAATTCGCCCAAAGTGGGAACATTATTGCGGTCGCACTTGAAACCGACGGGCGCAGAAGCCAGCGCTCGTGTACGCACGTGCTCGTGGCCACAGGACGCAGGCCCCAGCTGGGCGAATTCGGCCTCGAAATGGCAGGTATTGACCTCGATGAAAAAGGATACATCCAGGTAAATGCGCAGCTGGAAACCACAGCAGACGGCATTTTTGCATTGGGCGATGCGAAGGGCGGCCCGGCTTTTACGCATGTTTCCTACGATGATTACCGGTTGATCATCCAGCATGTTGTTGAGAAAAAACAAATCAGTATTGCGAAACGGCTCGTCCCATATTGCATGTTTATAGACCCGCAGCTCGGCCGTGTAGGTATTACCGAACAGGAAGCGCGGGAAAAAGGGCTTGATATAAAAGTAGCTGTATTGCAGAACGACAGCGTGGCCCGATCGATTGAAACCGGGGACGAGCGGGGCATGATGAAAGCCATTGTAGACGCCCAAACCGGCAAAATCCTCGGTGCAGCGATACTGGCTGAACAAGGCGGCGAGATCGTGACGATCCTGCAAATGGCGATGATCGGCGGTGTCACTTACCAGCAGATCCGGAACGGCGTATTTGCACATCCCACATATGCAGAATCGCTTAACAACCTTTTTATGACGCTCGATTAGTGGACGGCATTTTAGCTTTTTTCAGTCAAAATGGATCGTTTTCTGGCTGATTTACGTACAAAAAGAATAGGCAAATCCATTTTGCGGACCTGAACCATATAGCTGTTAGCATACATCATGATCATTGCCGACCACATCAGCAAGCATTTTAATGGTATTGAGGCAGTTAGGAATATTTCCTTCCGGGTGGGAGAAGGCGAGACGATGGTATTGCTAGGCACGAGCGGCTGTGGGAAGACCACCACGCTGAAAATGCTCAATCGGCTGATAGAGCCCACTTCCGGCCGGATCGAAATTTTGGGCAGAAATATCTCCGGAGAAAACCCGGAAACGTTGCGTCGGTCGATCGGCTACGTTTCGCAAAACAATGGCCTTTTCCCGCATTATACCGTGGCAGAGAACATTGCGGTTGTGCCGAAACTACTCAATTGGACGCCTAGCGAAATTCAGGAGCATACTGTCCGCTGGCTCGAACAGCTAAAACTTCCCGTGCATTTCAAAAACAAATACCCGGCCGAGCTTAGCGGTGGACAACAGCAACGGGTAACCATTGCCCGTGCTTTGATTGCCGACCCGCCCATTCTGCTCCTCGACGAGCCCTTTGGCGCGCTCGACCCCGTGACGCGCACAAGCGTACGAAAGGATTTCGCGGAGCTGCCCGCACTGAAACGGAAGACCGTCGTGCTCGTCACTCACGATGTGCAGGAAGCGCTTCAAATGGGTGATCATATTTGCCTGATGGACAAAGGCAGCATTGTACAGCAAGGTAAGCCGGGCGATTTGTTGCTCAGGCCCGTGAATGAGTTCGTACACGCTTTCCTGGGCCAGCAGCTCGACGATATTTCCCGCATTTACGAACGCATCAGAGCAAAGGGATAATGGAAGAGCAACAGTCACTTTGGGGTTTTATGACGCAGCAGTCGGGTAAGCTGTGGGACCAGACAGTGGCCCATATCGGCCTCACCTGCATTTCGCTGCTCATCGCCATTGCCGTAGGATTACCGCTGGGAATCTGGATCTCGCGGCGAAAAAAGGTTGCGTGGCTGGTGCTTGGCATCGCAGGAGTGCTGCAAACCATTCCCAGTATTGCATTGCTGGGTTTTATGATTCCGCTGCTGGGCATTGGTGCCTTGCCCGCCATTACCGCGCTGTTTCTCTACGCCCTGCTACCCATTATCCGCAACACATACACCGGCATTACGGGCGTCGATCCGGCCATTACCGAATCCGCCAGGGGAATGGGTATGAACCCGTGGCAGATATTGACAAGTGTGGAGCTGCCGCTCGCAATGCCCGTGATTCTCGCGGGAATCCGTACTGCCACGGTCATCAATGTAGGCGTCGCTACCCTGGCCGCTTACATTGCGGCGGGCGGTTTGGGCGAGTTTATTTTCGGCGGTATTGCATTGAATAATACACAAATGATCCTGGCCGGGGCCATTCCGGCTGCACTGCTGGCTGTGTTGTTCGACTTCCTGTTATCGTTGCTTCAAAGGACTGGTGTGAGAAGCATGCGTAAAATCCAGATCGTATTGCCCATTTTGCTCCTTTTGCTCTCTTCCTTTTATCTGATCCCTTACACCAAGGGCAAGCTGCTGGCTGGTTTTACGCCCGAATTCATGGGACGGGAAGATGGCTATTTAGGCCTGAAATCGAAATACGGTCTGGATATTCCTACGGTGGTGATCAGCGACGCCGTGATGTACAAGGCCGCATTTGAAGAAAAACTGGACGTGATCAGCGGATACAGCACCGATGGCCGGCTGAAAGCATTCGACCTCGTAACGCTGGACGACGACCAGCACATTTTCCCGCCTTACTATGCCGCGCCGGTGGTGCGGAGCGAGGTACTCGGGCAATACCCGGAATTACAGCCCGTTTTCGAACAATTGTCCGGCTATATCAATGATTCGGTCATGACGGAACTGAACTACCGGGTCGATTATCTGAAACAGACCCCGGATCGCGTTGCCCATGATTTCCTGGTCTCCAAAAATCTCTACCAGTCGGCCCGGAGCGGCAATAAGGGAACGGTTCGTCTCGGTTCGAAGATTTTCGCCGAGCAGTACATTCTCATTCAAATGTATAAGGAGCTGATCGAAGGCAATACTGACTTGAAAGTCATAACCAAAACGGGCCTGGGGGGCACCAAAATCTGTTTCGACGCATTGAACAACGCCGAAATCGACATGTATCCCGAGTACACGGGCACTGGCTTGCTCGCGATCCTGAAACCCGGTCGCCAACAGCTCAAAGAACTCGGAGGCGATCGCGAAAAGGTTTATGCGTACGTCAAAAGTGAATTTTTAAAACAATACAAGCTGCAATGGCTCCGGCCTATCGGCTTTAATAATGCTTACGCGCTGATGATGCGTCGCGCGCAGGCACAATCCTTTAATATTCAATCCATCACCGATCTGAAAAACTATGCAACTAATGGAAGCCACCGGCATTAGGGAAGCATTTCACAATGTCAGAAAGCATTCGGAACACATTTGCGCGCCGCTGGAAACGGAAGACTATGTGCCGCAGCCCGTCGCATTCGTCAGCCCGCCCAAGTGGCACCTGGCGCACTCGACGTGGTTTTTTGAAACCTTCATCCTCAAACCTCAGGTACCTGGTTATCGCGTTTACGACCCCGATTTCAACTACCTGTTCAACAGCTACTACAACAACGTAGGCGAACGCACGCTCCGCACCGATAGGGGGAATGTGACGCGTCCGACTATCAAAGCCGTGTACGCCTATCGCCGGTACGTGGATGAGCAAATGGACGTTTTGCTTGAAGACCTCTCCGATCCGGAAATCCTGGCTCTGGTGGAGCTCGGCCTGCACCACGAGCAGCAGCACCAGGAACTCCTGATCACCGATATCAAATATATTCTCGGGCATAACCCGCTCTTTCCGGTTTACCGCGAGGGACAAAACATGGTCGGCGACCGCAATACCGAAACCGGCTTCCTGACCATTCCCGAAGGCATTTACGATATCGGGCACCAGGGCGAAGGGTTTTGTTTTGACAATGAACTGGGCAGGCACAAAGTATATTTGCATGAGTTTGAAATCGCGAAAGGACTCGTTACCAACGGCGAGTACATCGAATTCATGGAAGCCGGCGGCTATCAGGATTTCAACCTTTGGCTGGACGAAGGCTGGTCCTGGGTAAATCTAAACCATATTTCTGCGCCGATGTACTGGCACCGGATCGAAGGCGAATGGTATTATTTTACATTGAATGGCTTGCAAAAAGTCGATCGTGAAGCTATTCTGAGCCATATCAGTTTTTTCGAAGCCGCGGCATTTGCACAATGGAAAGGAATGCGGTTACCAACGGAATTTGAGTGGGAAATCGCATCCGCCAACCTCGACTGGGGCCAGCGCTGGGAATGGACCAACAGTGCCTACCTTCCCTACCCCGGCTTCTCCAAAGCACCTGGGGCTGTGGGCGAGTACAACGGCAAATTCATGGTGAACCAGATGGTGCTCCGGGGAGCGTCGGTAGCAACTTCGCCCGGGCATGCACGCAAAACCTACCGTAATTTCTTTCACACACACGAGCGCTGGCAATACACGGGCATCCGGCTAGCGCAATAATTTATGAGCTATGACAGACATCCAAACTTTTGCCAGGGACATCCACAAGGGATTGTCCGCACCACAGAAGCACATTTCGAGCAAGTATTTTTACGACGACATAGGCAGCGGGATTTTCCAGGACATTATGAAAATGCCGGAATATTACCCTACTCCATGCGAATTCGAGATCTTGTCGCTGCAAGGGGAAAATATCATTAAAAAGCTGACATTCAACGAACCCTTCCAGATCGTAGAATTCGGCGCGGGCGATGGTATCAAAACACGTCAGTTGCTGAAAAAGCTGGTGGACCAGCAGATCGACTTTACCTATGTACCGATCGACATTTCTTCCAAAGCGATTGAGGAGCTAACGGCCAATATGCATGCCCATTTGCCTGGTATGAAGATCAGCCCGATGATAGGGAACTACTTTTCGATGATGGAGGAGCTGGCCGCATCAGGTGTTCCGAGCCTTTTGCTTTTCCTGGGCGGAAATATCGGTAATTATGAAGCGCACGAGGTCGATAGCCTGCTCGCCGATTTCCGCAAATGCATGAATCCGGGCGACTACCTGCTCACTGGCTTCGATTTGCAGAAGAACCCGGCCACCGTTCGCTGCGCTTACGACGACCCCAAAGGCATCACCAAAGCCTTCAATATCAATTTATTGCACCGCATCAACCGCGAGTTGGGCGGAAGTTTCAAAACCAACCAGTTTGATTTCTACTCGCATTACAATCCTGTCAATGGTGAAGTGAGAAGCTATCTCGTAAGCCTGGTGCCGCAAAAAGTCCACGTCCGGCATACCGACAAATGCTACGATTTCGACCGGAACGAGCTGATCTGGACCGAACTTTCGAAGAAATATACATTATCCGAGATCGAAAAGGTGGCAACGGCCAACGGCTTCCGGGTTGTAGAGCATTTTCAGGACTGCAAGGCCTATTTTACGGATAGTCTCTGGAC
>DATMSL010000581.1:0-3585 GCA_035565435.1 Dyadobacter sp.
GTATAAATGGTTGTAATGATTATCAGCAGCGTTTTCATAGCTTATCGATTTAAAATGGATGATTGCAGATTACAACTTTGTTATGATTTATCCGGATTGAAAGCAGGTTTGAACGGCTGGCGCAAGTGTCCCAACCGTTCAAATCAGATAGCCTCGTTATTTCAGGATGATCGTCCTGGTCGACGTACTGCCGCTTTCTCCTTTTAATTGCAACAGGTAGGTGCCGGAGGGGATGTTTGACAGGGAAACCTTTTGACGGTGAATGCCTTCACCGGAAAGTGTCTGCCGGAAATGTACATTGCCCCGCATATCCAGCACCGAGAGCTCGGTCTTTTCTCCTTTGTTGAGATAAAAAGAAACTTCGAATTGCCCGGAGTTTGGATTGGGTGAGACAAAAAGACCAGTTACCGGCGTGGCCTCCTGAGCTTCCGCACCAACCCTCGCATTGGCATTGCTATTGACACAGATGCGGTCCTGCCGGCAACTACCACCACCGGCTCCCTGGATGCGGATGGTATTGTTGCCCGCGGCGAGGTTAACGCTGATCGTCTGTTCCGCCCACACAATGTTCCAGGAACCGGAGTGGGGCAAGTTGACGGTTTGGGCGCTGCCCCCATTTACCTGCACGGTTACCGTGGGAGCGGAAGAAGAGTAATAGCGTAGCTTCACATAGTAAGTGCCAGCTGCGGGAACACTTGTGATCGCGTAATCGACATAATGATTATTGTTGTTTTCCTCACCGCGCGTTTGCCCGTTGGATGCATTCGGGTCGCTGGTGATGGCGCCCGTACCTGCCGACAATTCGGATTCTTTGCATTGACTGAAATTGGCAGAGCCGTTTACAGTTACCGTCACCGCCGCCTCCATTGACACTCACACTCACCACCGGTGCACTCGATGAATAGTAACGGAGTTTGACGGCGTAAACCCCGTTGGAGGGAACACCGGTTACCACATAGTCGACGTAATGGTTATAGTTATTCTCGGCGCCGCGCGTCTGTCCGTTTGAGGCATTCGGGTCGCTGCTTACCGGGCCATTACCATTAGCATTTTCTGACTCGATGCACGCATTCAGTGCGCCTCCGCTGCTGACATTGATGCTGGTTGTGGCAGTTTTGGAACCACACCCGTTTCTTGTTGCGGTAACGGTGTAGGTGTAGCTGCCGGTTGCACCGGGCGCATTGATACTAAGCGGAGAGGTACTTCCATTGACCCCATTCCCGCTCCATGCGTAGGAAACGCCGCCGCAATCGCCGCCCGAGCAGCTGTAAAGTAATTGCAAACCCTGGCCGGGAGCAGGGTTACCATTGCTGTTCGATGCCGACACATTGAAGTTGCAGGGGTTTTGTGTGGTGAGATTGAGCGGGACGACATTCAACAGGCAGCTGGTTTTGATTGTACTCACATTGTAGGTGTACGACCCCGGTGCGACAGGCGCATTGATGGTAACCGATTTTCCGGTCTGCACCAGCCCATTGCCGGTCCATTGAAAGCTGTTGATGTGTGAGCACCCTGAGCCCGAACAGTTGGCGGCGAGCGTTACCGGAGCCCCGCAGGCAGGCGCGGCCGGTGAGGCGCTGGTTGTGATCGTAAAGTTGCAGTCGGTACAAGGCGTAACCTGCGAAATCGCTACCTGCGTCCATGCGTAGGCGGCCTGGCGGGCGATGTCGGAGCAGGCACCAACGAATCGATCGCCCCTTGTATGGTTGCCTCCACTGCGTCATAATACGTGGAGTTGGATTGCAAATAGAACTTCAATGCCCGGTAAACCACCTTCGCCGGTTTCGCATAATCCAGCGGCGTACCTGTGGGGCCGCCCGTGCGCATGAACCAGTACCATTTGTTCATGACGCCGCTGTTGCGGTGGACTCCGCCGTTGTCATTCGAGAGATCATTTGTTGGCAGCCAATCCGGACCCAGGTAAGTATCTGGTTGAGCATGACCGGCGTCACCCCAGTCAGGAAATGAGAGTCTGGGATTCGACATACTTCTCAGTTGGTCGGCGTCTTCGCCTAATTCATAGTTGCCCTTAGGTCCTAGAAGGTGAAATTCCAAAGTAGCTCCCATAATGTCGGAAATAGATTCGTTGAGTGCTCCGGATTCTCCCTGATATATAAGGCCTGCGCTGTTTTTCGTTACGCCGTGCGTGTATTCATGCCCAAATACATCCATCGCAACAAGGCTACTGAAATTTGGCCCACGTCCGACTCTTACCAAGTCGTCACCAACCCACTGTGCATTTGTTGCTTGCCATTCGACCAAAATTTTTGGATATGCCCCGTTGCCGTCGTAACCATTCCTTAAAAACAGAAGCCAATACATATCATGCACTTGCTGAGCAAGCCAATGTGCGGTGGTTGCATTGTGGTTGTTGTTTGTCCAGTCGATAGTTGGGTTGAATACATCAGGATTTGAGCTCCATTGTCCTGTTTGATTGATATCGATCCGCGTATTCAATTTGTTATTGTACGCACTTAACCGATACTGACCACCGACTTGTTCGGTTTCAAAGGTTAAATTAGCCTGTCCATTTAAGTAGCGGCTATAATTGGGTATCATGATGGAAGCGAACCATGATTTGTAGGGAGTCAATCCTGCCCCAGGATATTTCGCTTGCCGTGTTTTGTGATGCGATGCAGCGAAGCAGTTCATGAACAGAGGCACCTTTTTCAGTATACTTCCCGTCCGTGCATCCACATATACCCGATAAGGCTCCTGGATTTTCTCCGATTTCAGGTCAAACATCCAGGCCAGCCGGTAACTTTCTTTCAGGAAATGCTCGTCTTTTCGGGCCAGGATCAATGAGCCGGTAGGAACGGTATTGCCGTCAAAATTATCCTGGGTAAGTCGTTGCTCGTCCAGCGCAGTTTGCAGGGCGGCGGCCGCATCTATTGCTCCGGACACGTCTATATCCAGCCCGGCCACGATCCGTCCGTGTGCGGTTTTCAATACATTTTCGATGGAATGCAGACTGAACTCATTGCCCTCTACCGGTATGTTCTTGTAATGCAATTGAAAAAGCTGATGACGCATCACTACCGATGTTCCTTCCGGTGTTTCTGTCTCTTCCTTAATCGCTCTCAGCTCATATCCTTCTGACAGGCCGAGGTTGGTTGCATAGCGAACAATGAAGATGTCCGGCGCAACACGTGATGCCTGATTGTCTTTCAAAAATAACCAGCCATAATCTGTCATCTTGCTGAAAAGGGAATCAAATGACGCGTTTCGGTGACTTCGATAGTAGGGATTGTACTGAGGTTGGGCCAGAGTAGAACCGGCAATTGCTGTGAGCATTATGCAGATGATAGTGTTAAAAATTGTTTTCATGTTCAGTATGTGTTTTAGTTGATTTTTTCGATTTTGTCTATGTACAGTGTTAAGATTGGCAGATCGACAAGTTTTTCCTGAGTCCAATCCACAAGCTTTCCGGAAACGCGATACGGAAACGAGTCCGCTGGGAACACATTCTTGTGCGTGAATGGAAGTCCCTGGATTTTATAAAGAGACTTGTTACAGATGTCAGATAGATCAGTGACATAACCCTTGCGTAGAGGTCGACTAGGGAACTTTCTGGAAAATTGAAAG
>DATMSL010000582.1:0-10630 GCA_035565435.1 Dyadobacter sp.
ATGAAATTATCAAATCCCTCCAAATACCCAACCTACTGACATTCCCATTCTTTTGGGTTTGTTCAGGACTGCTGCTTTATTATTCGAGTCTTATATTTATCGCGCCAGTCATCCATTATGCATACACCTGGAATAACACGATGGATTTGGGAATAACCGAGGTTATTCCCAGCATTTTCGAAATTATCTGTGCCTTGCTTTTCAGCGTAGGTATCTATCATTACTCACCAAAGGATTATGCAAAACAGTGAAGAACTAAAATGGGCACTTCTAATAGCCTCACTGGCTATGCTGGCCATGGCGTTCTGCATGATCGCCTTCGTGATGTACTACCAGAAGCGGCGGTTTGAGGAAGAAAAGAAAATCAGCGACATCGAGAAAAACTACAACCGCCTGTTGCTCGACACGGCGCTCAATTCCGAGGAAACAGAACGACGCAGGATCGCCCAGGATTTGCATGACGACATCGGCACGATGCTCTCGCTTACTAAGTTAAGCCTCAACCAATTGAGTAAGTTGGTAGCCAACTCGGGCGATGAGAAAGAGGAGAGCATTATGAAGAAGTCGCAGTCGCTTGTGGAAGAAACGATCCTGCACGTGCGGCGCATTACGCGCGACCTGGTACCAACTACACTGGAACGGTTCGGGTTGATGGAGGCGATCGAAGAGTTTATCCATAAGCTGGAAGAGGACAATAATCTGATCATCGCTTTTCAATCTAATACCGAGGAATTTCCGCGTCAGGGCCAGAAACTGGAACTGACGCTTTATCGCATTATGCAGGAGCTGGTCAACAACGCGATCAAGCACGCGAGCTGCACAAAAATCGATATTGTGCTGGAAATCGACGAAGAAATGATAGGTTTGCGGGTAACCGACAACGGCGTTGGTTTCGACCCGGAAAAAATAAAGGAAAGCAACCTGGCTGGGCTAGGCTTGCTTGGAATCGAAAGCCGGTTGGCTATTGTGAATGGAACGGTCCAGTACGAACAGCCGGCCAAGGGCGGTTCCAGCGCCATCGCGAGGATTCCGGTGAACCCGGCATCCGGTAATAAACCTGAACCATTACATCCATTCCGCCGGGAACGAGTGAATATTTAATGCTATGAGCACCCTTAAACTAGGAATTGCCGACGATCACGAATTATTCAGAAAGGGGTTCATCTCCATGCTGAGCGGCATTCCCGACTTCGAATTCGTACTGGAAGCCGGCAACGGCCAGGAACTCCTGGACCGCCTGCCCGCCAACACGCCTGACATCGTTTTCATGGACCTGCAAATGCCTGTTATGGACGGCATTCAGGCCACCGAAGCCGCATTTGAACGCTTTCCCAACATCAAAATCATCGTCGTTTCGATGTACAATGAAGACCGTTTCGTGATACACATGCTCGAAAAAGGCGTACAGGGATATTTACTGAAAGATACCAGCCCAGACGAAGTCGAAAAGGCGATCAGGAGGGTACATGAAGAAGGTTTCTACTATAACGACTTCGTTTCCAAGGCCATGCACCGTAAAATGGTGAACCGGCAGGTCAACAAGCATCCGTTCTTCCCGAATGCGTGCAATGTAGCGCTCTCGTCCCGCGAGAAAGAAGTACTGCAACTGATCTGCGACGGGCTTTCCACGACCGAGATCGGCGACAAACTGTTCATCAGCGTACGCACGGTCGAAGGGCACCGGTTACGGGTTTTGGAAAAAACCGGCACAAAAAGTACCGCCGCCGCAGTGGCATTCGCCTATAAAAACCAGCTGCTAAGCTAAGCATAACGCTTTCATGGTGAAAACTTCCGGGGTTTATATTATATTTCCCGGAGCCATTCCATGTATAGCTATGAAAGTCCTGATCGTTTGCACCAACCACGACTCATATCCTACCAAAACCTCTAAAACAGGTCTTTGGCTGAATGAACTGACGCACTTTTACGACTTAATGGCAAAAAGGCATATCCTGATGGATATCGTGAGCCCATTGGGCGGCGTCATCCCCGTGGATGAAAGAAGCCTCGATCTGAAAGACGAATGCAATGCACGGTATTGGGAAGATGCAACTTTCCGCGCAAAACTTCAAAACTCCCTTAAACCATCGGATGTTAATCCCACCGACTACCGGCTGATCTATTTCGCAGGCGGCCACGGTGCAATGTCGGATTTTACCGACAATACCGAACTGCAAAACATCGCGAAAGCAATTTATGAACGGAATGGCATGATCACTGCTGTTGCGCACGGCGTTTGCGGGTTGCTCAACGTCCGGTTATCCGACGGCACATTACTCATCCAGGACAAATACGTGACCGGCTACTCCAACGTCGAAGAAGCGCTGGTGAGCTTTGTAAGCGAAGTACCTTTTTACCTCGAAGACAAATTGAAAGAACGCGGCGCGCATTACACCAAAGCGATGATCCCTTTTGTGGAGTTCATTGAAATGGACGAACGGCTCATTACCGGGCAAAATTCACATTCGGCCCGGAAAGTAGCGTCGAAAGCGCTTGAAGAACTTTTTGAAAAATAGATACCGGATTTTACCTGATCAATTCACCGAAAAGTGAACGGAAAGTCGGTAGGATGAGGTCTTTTTCCGAAACGATCGGATCGGCAACTCCCCAGTCGATATTCAAATCGGGATCGTTCCAGAGAATGCCCGACTCGGATTCCTTATTATAAAGATTGGTGCATTTGTAGCTGAAAACAGTATCTTCCAAAGCCGCAAACCCATGCGCGAAACCTTCCGGAATATAAGCGATATTGTTTTGCTCTCCGCTCAGTTCAAATACTTCATGCTTGCCGAATGTCGGGGAATCGGGACGGATGTCCACAGCCACATCCAGTACCCTGCCCGAGATCACCCGAACCAGCTTCCCTTGCGCGAAAGGCGCATTCTGGAAGTGCAAACCTCTTACCACGCCCTTTTTGGAGAACGACTGATTATCCTGAACGAAGTTCACAGGCAGACCGAGTTTTTTGAATGTCTCCTCATTATACGATTCAAAGAATACCCCGCGGTCGTCACCGAAGACCCTTGGAAATATTTCAACTAGACCGGCAATGGAAGTTTCTCTAATCTGCATGTTGTGGTTATGTGTTGGTTGGAGCAAAGTTTAATGTTGGGGCAAATTTATGAATCTATTGGAAGAGGTTGTAATTTCGCCGCAATATTTACAAAATCATGACTTATCAAGAGCTCTTCCAGCAAATTTCGACCAAAAAGTCCTATTTGTGTGTGGGTTTGGATACCGATATCCAGAAAATCCCGGCGCATTTGTTAAAAACCGACGATCCGATTTTTGAATTCAATAAGCAGATCATCGACGCAACCGCCGATTATTGTGTTTCCTACAAACCCAACATTGCATTCTACGAAGCATTGGGGCCCAAGGGTTGGGAGAGCCTTCAAAAGACAGTCGAGTACATTCCGAAAAGCCATTTCACTATTGCCGATGCCAAACGCGGTGACATCGGAAACACGTCGGGCTTGTATGCCCGCGCGTTTTTCGACAAATCCTCCTCCGGCCTCGAATTCGATTCCATCACCGTGGCGCCCTACATGGGCAGCGATTCGGTGACGCCGTTCCTCGCGTTCGACGACAAATGGGTGATTTTGCTCGCATTGACCTCCAATCCCGGCAGCACAGATTTCCAGCGGCTCGACGTGGAAGGCGCTACATTGTACGAAAACGTTTTGCGCACGTCGCAGACGTGGGCAGGCGTGAAGCGCATGATGTACGTGGTAGGCGCCACACATCCCTCTGATTTTCAGAAAATCCGCGCCATTGTACCTGATCATTTCCTGCTCGTGCCCGGCGTAGGTGCACAAGGCGGAAACCTGGAAGAGGTTTCGAAGTTTGGTATGAACAAAAGTTGCGGATTGCTCGTGAATGCATCGCGCAGTATTATCTATGCCAGCAATGGTACCGATTTCGCCGAAAAAGCGAAACAGGAAGCAGCAGCGCTGCAACAGGAAATGGCCATTTACCTCGACAAATATTTGTAATCCAACCACTCCGGCATTTCGTTGCCGCCCATATCACAAAATGCAACTTTCTGACCATTACCCCTATTCGATCCAGGGCATCGACCCTATCCAGCTCATCAATCAGTATGGAAGCCCGCTTTATGTGTACGACGGTGCAACCATCCGCAGGAAGGCGGCCGAACTGCAACATGCATTTGCCGGCGTGAATATGAAGATCAAATATGCCTGCAAGGCCAATACCAACCTGGCCGTGCTACGACTGATGCGCGAGATTGGGGTGGAACTAGATGTGGTATCCCCGGGCGAATTTGAAATGGGTAAAATGGCAGGTTACGATGCCGGCCAAATCACCTTCACGCCCAGCGGTGTGGACTTTGAAGAAGTTCGTGAGGCGGTAGAAGCCGGCGCGATCGTGAATGTCGATAGCATTCCCCTGCTTGAATGGTTTGGACAAACTTATGGCAACACGAAGCCTTGCATGATCCGCATTAAACCTAACGTGGCTGCGGGCGGGCATACCAAGATCATGACGGCACACGCCGATTCCAAATTTGGCATCTCGGTGCTGCTGTTGGACGATATCCTGGCAGTGATCAAAAAATACGATATTAAGGTAATCGGCCTGCACCAGCACACCGGTTCGGACATCAAAGACGCCGAGCCATTCCTGAAAGTGGCCGATATCCTTTTCGAAACCGCGAAACATTTCCCCGACCTCCAGGTGGTGGACCTGGGTGGGGGTTTCAAAGTTTCTTATCTGCCGGGCGATGCCATCACGGATATGGATTTACTGGGCAAAAAAATTTCGAAACGATTCCAGACATTCTGCCAGGAATATGGTCGCGAGTTGCAGCTCTGGTTCGAACCGGGCAAGTTTCTGGTAAGCGAATCGGGATTCCTTTTTGTAACTACCAACGTGGTAAAAGAGGATCCCGCGCGCAACTTTGTACACGTCGATTCGGGGCTAAACCACCTGATTCGCCCGATGATGTACGGTTCTTACCACCATATTCTCAATATTTCAAATCCGAAAGGCGAGTTGAAACACTACAATGTAGTAGGCTACATCTGCGAAACCGATACCTTCGCGACCGACCGTGAACTTCCCGAAGTTCGTAAAGGCGATGTGCTCGCCTTCCTGAATGCCGGCGCTTATGGCCTGACGATGAGTTCAAACTACAACGCCCGCTTCCGGCCGGCCGAAGTGCTGATCGACAACGGCGTGGCGAAGCTGGTACGCCGCCGCGAAACGATGGAGGATTTGCTGAAAACGCAAACAGATCTTTAAGAATTAGCTACAAATACATAGAGAGAAGCTGCGCAAAAGTACCTGTGCAGCTTCTTGTTTTTGGTACCGGCGTGCATTCCTTTTGAGTCAAAATTTCAATACATTTATTCATTAACCTATACTAAAATGGATAACTGATGAAAACACTGTATGCCACACTCCTCCTGGCTTGCCTATCGGCCATTACCCATGACGGCATCGCCCAGTCTGCCAATGCAGCCTACGATTCCACGCTCGCCCAAAAGCTTCATGCGGATGCATATGGTATGAAAAAGTATGTAATGGTTTTTCTGAAAACCGGCAGCGCGACGAACGTACCCAAAAGCAGATCGGACAGCGCATTTGCCGGGCATATGCAGAATATCAACCGCCTGGCCGAAACCGGGAAGCTTGTGGTAGCCGGCCCGTTCTTCAAAAATGATAAGTACCGCGGCATTTTCATCCTCAATGCAGACTCTATCGAGGAAGGCCGGAAACTCGTCGAAACCGATCCGGCCGTCCAGGCCAAGCTTCTTGATATGGATTTGCTGATGTGGTACGGCTCCGCAGCCCTGGCCGAAACGCTCGAAATTCACAAGAAAATCGAGAAGAAAAGCCACTGATTTCTTGCCATTTTGTCCGAAACAATCGCATTACGTCACTCTTTTGAGACAAAATTTCCGATTTAACCAGTCGGCACACCATTTTTCAATTAGCGTTGTACCATTAACCAAGCGATCAACGCCATGAACTTTAACCAATATACTATCAAGGCGCAGGAGGTAATCCAGCACGCCGCGCAAATGGCCCAGGGCAATCAGCAGCAGGCCATTGAAACGGGACACGTGTTGAAATCCATTTTGGAGGAGGACCCTAATACGTCACAATTTCTACTTAACAAACTCAATATCAGCGCAGACGTACTCAACAACCGTTTGCAGAAGATATTGGACGGTTACCCGCGCGTGAGCGGGGGACAGCCCTACCTGGGCAACGATATGGCCGCTGCCAGTGGCAAGGCCCAGAACTACCTGAAAGAATTCGGGGACGAATTCATCAGCATCGAACTGCTGATTCTGGGTATACTCAGCGGAAAAGATTCCACAGCCAATATGATGAAGGAGCTGGGATTCAATGAGAAGGAACTGATCAATGCAATCAAAGAACTAAGAGGAAAGAATAACCCTGTGAAAGATCAAAACGCAGAAGCCAAATACCGCTCTCTGGAACGGTATAGCAAAAATTTGAATGAATTGGCCAAAGCCGGTAAAATTGACCCGGTGATCGGCCGTGACGAAGAGATCAGGCGGGTATTGCAGATATTGAGCCGCCGTACCAAAAACAACCCGATCCTGCTCGGTGAGCCGGGCGTGGGTAAAACCGCGATTGTGGAAGGATTGGCCCAGCGTATCGTGCAGGGCGACGTTCCCGAAAACCTGAAATCGAAGACGATCGTATCGCTCGATATGGGTTTACTGATCGCGGGCGCGAAATACAAAGGTGAATTTGAAGAAAGGCTGAAAGCGGTTATTAAAGAGGTAACCGACTCGGAAGGCGAGATTGTGCTTTTTATCGACGAGATCCACACGCTGATCGGCGCAGGTGGCGGGGGCGAAAGCGCTATGGACGCTGCCAACTTGCTAAAACCTGCATTGGCACGCGGCGAGCTGCACGCGATCGGTGCTACGACTTTGAAAGAATATCAGAAGTACGTCGAAAAGGATAAGGCTTTGGAACGCCGTTTCCAGGCTGTCATGGTGGATGAACCTAATATTTCCGATGCGATCAGCATTCTGAGAGGTATTAAGGAAAAATATGAATTGCACCACGGTGTCCGCATCCAGGACGACGCAGTGATTGCTGCCGTGGAGCTTTCGAACCGTTACATCAGCGACCGGTTCTTGCCGGACAAGGCGATTGACTTAATGGATGAAGCAGCTTCCAAGCTCCGCCTCGAAATGGACAGCGTTCCCGAAGAACTCGACGAACTGAACCGCCGCATTATGCAGCTCGAAATCGAGCGCGAGGCGATCCGTCGCGAAAACAACAAGGACAAGGAAACTGTCCTCAACAAAGAAATAGCAGACCTTAGCGAGCAACGCAATGCCCTGAAAGCCCAATGGGAAAATGAAAAAGGTAAAGTGAATGAGGTCCGCGCATTGAAAGAGCAAAGCGAACAGCTCCGCCTCGAAGCCGAGCAGGCCGAACGTTCGGGCGATTTCGGTAAGGTAGCCGAGATCCGCTACGGCCGCATTCCCGAGGTTCAGGCCAAACTGGAAGAACTTCAAAAATCGGAGCATGCGGAAAGCCTGATGCAGGAAGAAATTACGCCGGAAGACATTGCCGAAGTAGTGGCTAAATGGACCGGTATCCCTGTCAGCAAAATGCTGCAAAGCGACCGCGAAAAGCTGCTGCAACTCGAAGAGCATTTGCACCAGCGTGTAGCAGGGCAGAATGAGGCCATCGAAGTGGTATCCGACGCCGTGCGCCGCAGCCGGGCAGGCTTGCAGGATGCGAAACGGCCGATCGGCAGCTTCCTCTTCCTCGGCCCGACGGGGGTAGGTAAAACCGAATTGGCAAAAACGCTGGCGGAATACCTGTTCAACGACGAGAATGCCATGGTACGAATCGACATGAGCGAGTACCAGGAACGCCACGCCGTAAGCCGCCTCGTGGGCGCGCCTCCGGGATACGTGGGTTACGATGAAGGCGGCCAGCTAACCGAAGCCGTTCGACGCAAACCTTACAGCGTGATCCTGCTCGACGAGATCGAAAAAGCGCACCCGGATGTGTGGAATATCCTGCTCCAAGTGCTCGACGAAGGTCGTTTGACCGATAACAAAGGTCGTGTGGCGAATTTCAAGAACACGATCATTATCATGACGTCGAACATTGGTAGCCACATTATCCAGGAAAAATTCGCGGAAGACGAAGGCTGGAACCACACGCTGATCATCGAAGAAGCCAAACAGGCGGTGCTCGATCTGTTAAAAGCGTCGGTAAGGCCCGAGTTCCTGAACCGTATCGACGAGATCGTGCTGTTCGAACCATTGACGCTGAAAAACATCCGCAAAATCGTGGATATCCAGTTCAAAGGCATTCAGCATATGCTGAAAGAACAGGGTATCACGCTCGACGCGACCGACGAAGCGCTTACCAAGCTTGGTGAAGACGGCTTCGACCCGGCATTCGGTGCACGTCCACTGAAAAGGGTGCTTCAAAGAAGAATCCTGAATGAATTGTCCAAAGGCATTCTGAGCGGACAAGTTGCGAAAGATTCGGTGATCATGATGGAGCTCGACTCGAAAGGCGAGCTGGTCTTCGAGAATGTCGGGGGCGTAGAGATATAATCACCAAAAAGTGCTAATACTTGGAGCGGCAGCAATGCCGCTCTTTTTATTTTCCCCAAATCGGGATTTACCACAGGCCCCATTCCCACGTTGTGGAAGCTGCGCATCGCCCCTTTGCCGCGTGCTCGACCCAAAAACAGGTCAATTTATTGGCATAGTTTTTGTGCAATTATTTATTCTTATAATCTAACCTTTTAATCCACACCTAAATCCATGGAACAATCACTGAATTCAATCAAAGTCGCGATACTGATTGCCGATGGATTTGAGCAGGTTGAAATGACCTGTCCCAGAAAAGTCCTAAACCAACGCGGCGCGACCACCCACGTTATTTCGCCCAACAAGGACGTTGTGAAAGGATGGAGCCATCTGGACTGGGGCGAAAACCACCGGGTCGATGTCCCGCTTGAAATGGCACGTGCCGAATATTATGACGCGCTGCTGCTCCCGGGCGGGGTCATGGGCCTCGATGCGCTGAGGATCAACCAAAAGGCGGTTGACTTTGTGCGGTCGTTTTTTATTGCGGGAAAACCGGTGGCGGCGATTTGCCACGGCCCCCAAATCCTGATCGACGCCGACGTGGTACTCGGGCGCACGCTTACCTCGTACGCGGCCATCCGCCACGACCTCGAAAATGCCGGCGCAATATGGGTGGATCAGGAAGTAGTAACCAATAACGGGCTCGTTACAAGCCGGACAACCGACGATCTTTCGGCGTTCGTCAGTACGATGATCCGGGAGTTCAATATGGAATTCCACCATTAATTGCATTAATCACAGATTCAAACGCTTAGCAAGAGCATCCCGCAACGGATGCTCTTTTTGTTTCCATTTAAAGCCAAAATTGTGGTATTTGCCCTTTCATTACCTGGCTTCCTCATGACACTCATTTCGCTTCAAAACGTATCCGTCCGCAAATACGAATCAACGGTCCTTTCTGAAATCAACTGGAATATTGAACAGGGAAAAAACTGGGCGATCATTGGCCCGAACGGCTCGGGTAAGTCGGTGCTGTTGGAAATAATCGCGGGCAAATGGCCTGTGCTGACGGGCAAGATCGCCTACGACTGGACCACACCCGTTCGTGACAATATCGAACTTGCTTCCAACGACTACTCGTTCAACCGCATTGTAAGCGCCGGTGCTGAGTATTATCAGCAGCGCTTTCACGCGTACGAGTCTGAGCGCGCACCCAGCGTACGTGCGATCCTGACCGACCAATTGAAACCGGTAGGAACCGTCGACGACAAATCCGTAACATTAGCGCCTTCCAAAGTAAGTGATGAAGAACTAGCGCGTGTGGCCGGCCTGCTATCCATTACCCATTTGCTCGACCACCCGTTTGTGACGCTTTCCAACGGCGAAACCAGGAGAATGCTTTTGGCGAAGTCCCTTTTGAAGAAGCCGAAAGTACTCATGCTCGATAACGCATTCAGCGGCCTCGATGTGCATTCACGAGAGGTGCTCCGCAATGCGCTGACAGAACTCAGCAAACAAGGCGTGACCATTATTATGGCTACTACCGCTTCTGAGATCCCCCCTTGCATTACCGATGTCCTCGAACTCGAAGCCGGGAAAATTGAATCGCAAAAACCCGTAGTGCAATTTCGCTCGGCAGCGGCTCATACCCATCAGTTTCCGCAACCTGATCCACAAAAACTGTCGCATTTTGGCCATCCCGAATTCACTGACTTTCAACACGCGCTCGATTTGAGAAATATCCGTGTCAAATATGGTGAAGATCAGATCCTCGAAGGCGTAAGCTGGAAAATCGCCAAGGGAGAAAAATGGGCGCTATCCGGCCCGAACGGCTCTGGCAAATCGACTTTGCTGAGCATTATTACGGCTGATAATCCACAGCGTTTTGCAAATGATTATGATTTGTTCGATCAAAAACGCGGTGGTGCCGGCGCTTCCATTTGGGATATCAAGCAAAAGATCGGCCATGTTTCGCCCGAACTACATTTGTATTTCCCAAGGAATACCACTGTTTTCAAGACAATCGCCTCCGGCTTTTTCGATGCCACCGGTGTTTT
>DATMSL010000583.1:0-8487 GCA_035565435.1 Dyadobacter sp.
AACAGCAGCCAGCGCTTAATAGCAGGAAATTCAGAAAGTAAAAGTGTTTTTTCATGGCTGATCGGTAATGGTGAATTTAATATTCAGGCAAATAACTCCTTTAAAAGGTGTTTTCGCTGCTTACTGACCATGGCTTGATGGTTGTCCTCCATGAGCAAATACCCACCTTCTTCCTTTCTGAAAGATACGATCCTGTTTTTATTAATCAAATAGGATTGATGGGTTCGTACAAAGCCATAAGGTTCCAAAATATTTTCATATTCAGAAATAGGTTTGCTGACAGTTATATTTTTATTTCCGGTTAAATAAAAAGTGGTGTAGCTATTGTCCGATTTGCAAAAGATAATGTCATCAATCAATACATAATGAATTTCATTGGCCTCTGCTAACGCGATCTTTTTTTGTCGTTGGGAAGGCAGGTTTTCAAACGACTGGATCAGCATCGAAATCTGCGCGCTTTGGTCGCGTTCTTTCTTTTTGTCCGCGGCTTTTCTGACCGCACCGGCGAGTTCCAGGTGATCAAGCGGTTTGAGCAGGTAATCGGTGGCCGAAAATTTAATGGCCTGGATGCCGTACAGGTCGTAGGCCGTTGTGAAAATAATGCTGCCCTGGAAATGATTGAGCCGTTTCAACAGGTCGAAACCCGTCTCGTTTTGCAAACGGATATCCAGGAATAGGATATCCGTTTGGTCTTTGGTAAGAAAATTATAGGCGTCGCTCACGTTGTGCGCGTATCCCGCGAGCTCCACTTGCGGGCAATGCATTTCGAGCGCGAGGCGCAGGTTATGCACGGCCTGGATCTCATCGTCGAGGATAAAACAGCGGATGGGGTTCATGAAAGCCATTTTAGAAGTCTGATTTCCGTAGTCGTCCCGGAGCCCGGGCTGGATTTGGTTTGAAGGATAATGCGCATGGCCGGCAACTTTTCGTTGATCAGCGCAATTCGTTTGCCGGTTAAGGAAAGGCCATGCCCCTGCGCTTTTGCAGACGGGTCGAATCCAATGCCGTTGTCGGCAATGGTCACAACCAGGTCGGTAGCGTCGCACCGGATGGTCACGGTGATTGTAGGGTTGCGCACACTTTCAGCCAGCCCGTGCCGGATGCTGTTTTCGATAATGGGCTGCAAAAGAAGTGGCGGGAAGTCGATCGAAGAGAGCTCATTCCCGCACTCGTTCCGGAAGGTGTACGTAAATGCTTTTCGCTTTTGTTCCAATGCAATGTATTTCTCCTCTACACCAATCTCTTCGGCGAGGGAAACGAGCTCTTTCCGGCCGCTATCCATGATCGTGCGCATAAAAGTCGCAACCTCGGTAATGTATTGATTGGCCGCTTCCGGGGCGTTCTGCCGGATCAGTGATTGCACGGCGTTCAGCGAATTGAACAGGAAATGTGGGTTCAGCTGGCCGCTGAGCAATTGGAGCTGGTTCTCAATCTCACTTTTCTTGCGATCAAGCCTGGCGAGTTGTCTTTTGTGGCGTTGCTTTTGAATAAAAATGGCTAGCAGTGCGAGGCCGATTACGCCCGATATCAGCTGGGCGACGTCGATCCAGCCCGGACGTCTGGGCAGAGGTCTAACGTCAATCGTTACCTGATGAATGCTTTCCGGCTGGTGCCTGTATCGGAGGAATACCTTTAAGGTTTCGCCGGGCTCTGGCTTGTCGAGGTAAATGTAGGAATAACCCTGGCTAAACTTGATATCGCCCTGGCCGCCCAACCGCTGCCAGTTTTCCGGTTTCCCTATCGCATATTCGATGCCGCTGTTGCGGGGCATCTTGCCAAAAAAGTAGTATTGGTCGTGATTTGAAAACCTTAGAAATGCCGAATGCCCGCCGTCCATTTCGAAGTGGTTGGCCTGCGGTCCTTGCTCGGTCCGTACTTTGTTGATTTCGGTGTTCAGAATGTCCTGAAAGTTCTTTTCGGAAGGGAACTCTACGAAATGGAAATAGTCGGGTACACTTCGCACGCGGGTAATGGAGAAATGGTGCACGCTTGCCAACGTGTTTTTGTTTCGGAAAGCAACATGGAGCGAGTCGCCAAGCCGCAGCTCGAACTTCCCGGCATGGTAATGCTCGGCGGGCGTCGTTTCAACCTCGCTGATCTCATGGCGGAAATCGCTACTTACGTGACCGATGTAAAAATCGGGATCGTTTTTGAGCGACTTCACATCCGTCCAATCGGTTTTCAGTACGCCATTAACAGCCGTTCTGAATTGCAGATCTTTGAAATCGATATAAGGAATTTGTTCTCCTTTCTGCGTGAGTACTTCGCCGAACGGATAAAAATCGAGCGAGAAACGGCCCATGGATACGAAGAATTTCGACGGGTCGACGGTCGATAGCTCCCTCGTTAATGAGGCGTCGGTGTAGAGAAACTGGTTGTCATAATTCGGAGTGAGAAATGAAATTTCATGCGCATTGGCAGTAATGTTGCCTGCCATGGTGACAATACAGGAGTCGCACACAATACCATCGTGGATTTCCTTGATGGCGAGCATGTTGTTCCCTACATATTGCCCGTGCGCGATGGTCACGGAAATGAGGAGGAGCAGAAGCGAGGTTAGGTTTTTCATGTTTGTGAAATGGTCTGGTTCTGCCGCAAATACGTGACCCTACCCGACAGTAACCTGGCCAAAACTGAATATGGCGCATTTTGATTTGAATTCGGCACATTATCGGGCATAACTGATTTCAAATGCCTAAATTTGTAACCATGAGATTCGCACCAACACTCTGACACTCCTTCCCGTGCAGCCGTTGCACACCGTCCCCGTTTTTCGGGGGCCAGGATTTTATTATCCGATTTTTCAATCCTTAATTATTGAAACCTCATGGAAGGAATACTGAATTCTCAGCAAATAGATCAATTTATAACCCAGGGCTTCGTCCGCATCGATTATGCATTTCCCGCCGAAATGGCGGCTCAGGCAAGGGCTATTTTGTGGAATGACCTCGGCGTCGACCGGAACAATCCGTCGACCTGGACAAAGCCGGTGATCCGGCTCGGGATGTACCCACAGGAGCCATTCATCGCATCGGCGAATACGCCGGTTTTACACGCGGCCTTCGATCAATTGGTAGGCGAAGGCAAATGGCTGCCTTGCCGTAGCATGGGTACATTTCCGGTGCGATTCCCCTCCGACGAGGACCCTGGCGACGCGGGTTGGCATGTGGACGCCAGCTTCCCTGGCGCTGATCCGGCCAACTTTTTCGACTGGCGTGTGAATATCCATTCAAAAGGGCGCGGGCTGCTGATGCTCTTCCTGTACTCGGACGTCAGCGAGCACGATGCGCCTACGCGTATACGTGTGGGCTCGCACGCGGATGTTGCCCGCGCGCTCGCACACGAAGGTGAAGCCGGACTTTCATTTATGGAACTCGCGAACAGGCTCGATGCTATGCCGGAAAGGGAGGTCGTATGGGCGACGGGTCAGGCAGGTACCGTTTACCTGTGCCATCCGTTCATCGTCCACGCCGCGCAGGCGCACCACGGTACTGAGCCGAAGTTCATGGCCCAACCGCCGTTGCTGCTGCGGGAAGAGTTGTCGGTTGACGGCGCGTCGCCTGTGGAGAGGGCTATTAAGGTAGCGTTGGATTAGAGGGAGGAAGGGGAAGAAGGGAGGAAGGGGAAGAAGGGAGGAAGGGGAGGAAGGGGGAATTTCTAGAATCCTATCCTCCATTCTCCCTATCCTCCATCCTCCCTACGCGGGCCGCCCTTTCCTCCTTTCTCCCTTTCCTCCCTTCCTCCTACCACTCCGCGGCGCTGCCGTCGTCGTGCGACCAGAGCGGATTTTTCCAGTTATGGCCGATCGCAGCCATTTCCCGGACCTGCTCTTCGTCTATTTCGATGCCCAGGCCGGGACCGGATGGGATATTGACGAAACCGTCGTTGTAATCAAACACCGTTCTGTCGCTGAGGTAATCCATCAGATCGCTGCCCTGGTTGTAGTGGATACCCAGGCTTTGTTCCTGGATAAATGCATTATGGGCGGTGGCATCCACCTGCAAACACGCTGCCAGTGCAATAGGGCCCAGCGGGCAATGCGGTGCTGCGGCTACGTCGAAGGCTTCCGCCATCGAAAGTATCTTTTTGCATTCGGTGATGCCGCCTGCGTGGGAGAGGTCGGGCTGGATAATGTCCACATATCCGTCCATGAGCAGGTTTTTGAAATCCCAGCGGCTAAACATCCGCTCGCCGGTTGCAATCGGAATGGAAGTATGCGCTGCGATTTCGCGTAATGCCTCATTGTTTTCCGACAATACCGGCTCCTCGATGAACATCGGCCGGAAGGGCTCCAATTCCTTGGCAAGTACCTTCGCCATGGGCTTGTGCAGCCGCCCGTGGAAATCTACACCAATTTCGAGTCCGTAGCCAAGCGCCTCGCGGATGGATGCCACCCTTTTGATAGCCAGATCGATCTTCTCGAAAGAATCGATGTACTGCATTTCATTGGTTGCATTCATTTTAATGGCCTTGAAACCGCGGTCGAAGCATTCTTTCGCCGCTCCGGCCACTTCATCCGGCCTGTCGCCGCCTATCCAGGAATATACCTTGATCTTGTCGCGGCATTTGCCTCCGAGCAGCTGGTAGACGGGCGCATTGAAGAACTTGCCTTTGATGTCCCACAATGCCTGGTCAATACCGGCAATAGCGCTCATCAGGATAGGTCCGCCGCGGTAAAAACCACCCCGGTACATCGTATTCCAGTGTCCTTCGATATCGAGCGGGTCTTTGCCGATCAATGCTTCCATTAGTTCGTGCACCGCGGCGGCAACCGTCGCCGCTTTGCCCTCGATCACCGGCTCGCCCCATCCGATAATGCCTTCATCGGTTTCAATTTTCAAAAACAACCATCTGGGAGGTACCTGGAACAGCTCGTAACTTCTGATTTTCATTCTATTTTTCTTTTACATTGTATAACCTGCTAATTGGCTATAAATGTAAGGGAGGCATTCCTATATTTCGGCAATTTGAGCTGCTGTTTCATACTTTTAAATGTCTCCATAGGTCCTTCGGCTGCGAACGCGTTCACCGCCCAGGCCGGCAGATAGCCGCCCGGATCGGTATGCAGCGTGTATTCGATACGCACCTTGCCCGCAAGCGGGGTAAGCAGCCACCGGCCTTTCGAATCACTCACCCTAACCACATTTTTCTTTCTGGGCACCATTCCGGTCACCACCGGGCCGTCGATCGTGACCGCTTTGGTGGCGGGATCTTGCCGCGCCACGAGGTGTGCCACAAAATCGCGGTTATCCAGCGGCCACGGCAGGCTTATTTCCGAATGGTAATACAAATCGGTGGGGGAGACCCGTTTGACGAGCGTGCACGACTTGGTTTTATAGACCCATTGTGTCCCGGCCTCCACGTCCAGCAGCAGCGACACCATCTGAGCGAGCGACGCGTCCACCACGCAATCGACCTTAATGGCCTTGATCTTCGATTCAGAGACGGCTGAAGAATAAATACGAATTTGCTCCTCTTCCGCGATTTTCTTCCATTTGACCTGGGCCGACGCTGAAAAGGAAATTCCGACAATAACGAGTAACAAGATGAATTTCTGCATTTGTTGGATGAAGTATCGTACGGTTGCATATATTTTTTAGTATGACAACCTGACTTCTACAACCCCTACCAAAAGCATTAAATTCCTGTTAATGCATTAAATAAACGTACACTCGGACTAGTCGTGACTACTTACCAACATGAGTGAGGTAAAAGTTTGCCCTTGAAAGAAATTTCATCCCTGCGGTGGTTATCGTAAAGGTCACATCATGTCAAATCCCATTCTTTTCTCGGTTTGCGGGATAACAGCTGGTTCGCCTCCTTGTCGCCGGAGAATTTCTCCTTCTTAGCATTCCAGGTAAGTTCGCGTTTCAGGCGATAGGAAATCAGCCCTAAATGCATCGGGATCGTCATCTCGCGTGCGTAGGCGAGGTTGGACTCAGGCTGCTTGCGGGATTTTACGCAATCGATGAAGTTCTGCTGGTGCCCGGGCGAGCGTGGGTTAGTGATCGGTACGGACGCGATGTCGGTCATTTTCTCGCCGTTGATCGTCAGTTCGCGCGTGTTGTAGTCGCAGATGAGTGTCCCTTTGTCGCCTTCGAAGAATGCACCAATACCGCGGTCGGCGGCGCCGGGCACGTCGGGCGGATTGGACGACCAATACACTTTCAGACCCTCGAATTCATAATCTACATCCAGCGTTTTCGGCGCGTCCGCGATGCCTGCGTATGCGGTACCCCGTGCGTTGATTTTCCTTAAACCTGTGGGATGGATCGCCGAATACATCACATCGGCGATGTGGCACCAGAAATCCGCAAACTCACCGCCGGAGTAATCGAGGAAATAGCGGTAAGTGAAGTGGCATTTCTCGGGGATGTATTCGGTAAATGGCGCCGGGCCGAGCCACATATCCCAGTTCAAAGTTTTAGGGACCGGTTGTACAGTCGGCGAGCCCAGTTCCTTGGTACTCGGTTTTTTCCAGAGCCGTACCGTATGCACCTTGCCGATCGACCCCGACTGGATCAGCTCCACAACCCGGTGGAAATTGTCACCCGCATGGATCTGGTTGCCCATCTGAAACACACGATCGTGCTTTTCAAGCTGTTTGAGCATCATTTTACCTTCTTTCAGGCAATAGGAAAGCGGTTTTTCACCATAAACGTCCTTCCCGGCCTGAAACGCCAGCGTCGCGATCTGCGCGTGCCAATGGTCGGGCGTGGCTACGGTAATGGCATCGATATCCTTCCTTTCGAGAATGCGGCGGAAATCGCCGTAAGTATCCACCTTGATGCCCGGTTTCATCGCCTCCAACCGTTGTTTCGTCTCGCCTAAATGCAGCTCATCCACATCGCAAAGTGCGACGATCTCTGCGTCGGGCAGGTTAGCAAACCATTTCATGTGGTTATTCCCCATCCCACCCAAACCGATATGTGCTATACGCACACGATCGCTAGGCGCAGCGCGTGTGATCAGATTGGGTAAAACCGTCAGTCCGAGCGTCGTAAGCCCGGCTGCTTTAAGGAATTCGCGGCGGTTGGTCGATTGCGTCATGGGTGGTTGGTTTAGGAAGTTGGTGTTTTTAAAAGGTGCGGATAGGCGATTGTTACTGATTTTTTTGTGGGCGGGGGGAACGGAGGAAGGGGCGGCCCGCGTAGGGAGGAGGAAAGGGAGGAAAGGAGGAAGGAGGAAGGAGGAAGGAGGAAGGAGGAATGGGTGTCACCGCGTAGGGAGGAAGTAGGGGACAGCCAAGTCCCGTTAGGGACGTAATATTGGTAGAAGGTAAATTCGCAGCCATATTCGGAAGTGCCGTAGGTACGCAACAACAAAGAAATGCGTGAATTTCAGGCGCTTGATAATTCGTTGGTTGCCGTTTGTGCATTCGAAGTATTCAGGCTATTGCATTTCGATTCGAGGTTTTTGAATTTGTGTTTTCCTTAGAACATATACTTTAAAATATTCAAGAAATTGCCCTGCGATGGTGCGGATCCAGCGAAAGCTCCGGGCGTTGTTATACCCAAAGAATTTCTGCAATAACTTCCTCCCTACGCGGGTCGCCCTTTCCTCCCTCCTCCATTCTCCTTTCTCCTTCAAAAACTACATCGAAAACGAAATCCCGGCCGCACCGGCCTGGTCGTATTTCTCTTTCACAAACCGGTACAAATAGGGTGATTTGTTGGCGGCGCCTACGCGCTTTTCGTCCAGGCGTTCGAGGATGTCGTAGCTCATGAGCAGTTTCTGGAAATTTCGCCGGTCGAATTGCCGGTCGAGAATGGTTTCGTATAGGCGCTGGAGTTCCGGCATGGTGAACTTTTCGGGGAGGAGGTTATAACCGATCGGGTGGTTGCGGGCGTGCTGGCGGAGGGCTTTCAAGGCACGTTCGATCATTTCGTTGTGGTCGAAAAGCAGGTTAGGAACCTCGGCGAGCGACCACCAGCGGCATTCATCGGTGAACCAGTCGGGCGTGGGCTGCACCTGGGCGAATTCTACGAGGGCATAATAGCCGATCGAAACGACGCGGCGGAAGATAATGCCGTCGAAAAAGCCCTTTCCGAATGTCGCTTCCAGTTTTTCAAGTAATTCTTTTTCGGGGTGGTAGGTGTATCGGTTCACATTGCCGAACGTGTGGAACTGTTGCAGGTACACATCGTTCAGGCCCGTACGTTGGGTGAGAATGCGGTTCGCGGCGTCGTCGGCCGACTCGTCGAGCAGGATATGCCCGCCCGGCAAGCTCCATTCGTCGGTGCCTTTCCAGCGCAGCAGCAGCACTTTCAGCTCACCTTCATGAAACCCGAATACGGTGCAATCGAGCGAAACCTCTTTCAATGCCTTATCAAAAAACTCCTTCAAATTGTGCTCCATCGGTAATAAGCTGACAATGAGAAAAATTTTCAATGCGTAAATTTTACACAAAGAAAATTTTCTTTATCATTGTATCCATATTTTGGATTGATAAAATTCAATTTTTTATGAAAATAGTCACTGACTGTC
>DATMSL010000584.1:0-6973 GCA_035565435.1 Dyadobacter sp.
CTCAATTGTAGAAAATCAGCCACTTCTCTCTGCGCTTCCGATTCAGATCTGGCACCTGTAACGGTAAGCACTGCGCCGGGTTTCAAGCTTTTCGATGGGTTGTTACCTAGTGTCGCTACCATAGTTATATCCGATTTAAGAGTTAGTCTTGTTGTGAAATTGTTTTCGGGGAGCATATATTAAAGAAACATGCCAGGTTCCCGGACACAACTAACGTATAAGGATATCTTAGAGAGGCTTACGTGGTAACTTTCAAGGAATATATAAATACAATTAGTTGATTACAAGCATTTTGTAATTTTCTACAAAAAATTCATAAACACTATCGAAATAGTCCCATCCAAAATGCGCCTGTTGTCCGTTTTTGAGGAAGTGTTATCAATTTGATCGTACCTGTTAACCGCATTTCACGGGTTTCGGAGAGGTTGCCTGATTATAGAATCGTTTCAGTTAGCACGCACCAGGCTTCCGAGAAGCCAACTGTTTATAGAATCGTTGTAGGTCGCGGGTAATGGCTCCATCGGAGCCTCCTGTATACGACCACGGTATTGCGGGCACAGAAGGAGGCTCCGATGGAGCCGGATAAATGCATTAATCCAGATTTGCTGTAAACAGGGGTGCTTCTCCGAAGCCAGCGATTTCCGTACTGATAATGTTCGAAATGCTTCGAAGGCACGGATTTTGCTCTACTCGAATTTTCAAACCGAAAAGAAACATGAGAGCAATATGGTCCGGGGCGATCGGGTTCGGCCTGGTGAATATCCCCGTCAAACTTTTCAGCGCCGTCCAGGCGAGCGAGCTCGATCTCGATATGCTCGACAAAAAAGACCACGCGAACATTCATTTCCAGCGCGTCAATGCCAATACAGGCCGCGAGGTGAAATGGGAAAACATCGTCCGTGGCTATAAGGTTGAGGATAATTATGTCGTACTCGACGAATCCGATTTTGAAAAGGCGAGCCCCGAAAAATCCAAGATCATCGAAATCGCCGAGTTTGTCGAGGAAAAGGAGATCGACAGCATTTACTATGAAACACCCTATTACCTCCAACCCGAAAAATCGGGTGCAAAGCCCTACGCATTGCTACGCGACGCTTTGAAGAAAACGGGTAAATGCGGATTGGGCACGTACGTCCTGCGGAACCGCGAGAGCCTCGTGCTCATCAAACCCCAGGACGATTTGCTGATCCTCAACAAAATCCGATTCGCGGAAGAAATCCGCGATACCGACGAGCTGAATATCCCTGATGTAAAGATCAAGCCGGCCGAGATGAATATGGCCGTACAGCTCATCGAGCAACTCACGACCGAGTTCGATATCACGCGCTACAAGGATACTTACAATGAAAAGTTGCTGAAACTGATCATGGCCAAAGCCAAAGGCAAAAAACCGGCCGCTACCAGAATGAAGGTCGTACATTCGAAAAGCCGTGACCTGATGGCCCAATTGAAGGAAAGCCTGAGTGCACCTAAAAGAAAAGCATCATGAAAAAGAAAGCGGAGATCACTCATCCCGAGAAAATTTACTGGCCCGACGAGCACATTACCAAAGGCGAGCTGATCGACTACTACCGGAACATCGCGCCCTATATTTTGCCCTATATGAAAAACCGGCCGCTATCGCTGCGCCGGCAGCCCAATGGCATTAAGGACGAAGGTTTTTTTCAGAAAGATGCGGGCGACTCGACGCCGGATTGGATCAAAACGGTTGAAATACTGGCCGAATCGACCGGAAAAATGGTGAATTACCATGTCGTGAACGACGTGGAAAGCCTGCTGTACATCGCCAATCTGGGCTGCATTGAAATGAACCCATGGAACTCTACGATCAGCAAACTCGACAACCCGGATTGGGTGGTAATGGACATCGACCCTTCGGACAAGAATACGTTCGACGACGTGATCGACGTGGCATTAACCATCAAGCAGATCCTCGACGAAATGGGTATCGAGGGCTTTTGCAAAACTTCCGGCGCCAGCGGAATGCACGTTTATATTCCATTCGGCAAGAAATACGACTACGACCAGGCCCGCGACTTTGCCGAGTTGATTGCGCACATGGTTACCGAGCGCCTGCCCCAAATTACCACGCTCGAAAGGTCGCTCTCGAAACGCCAAAAGAACCAGATTTACGTCGATTACCTGCAAAACCGCATCGGACAGACGCTCGCCTGCGCGTACAGCGCCCGCCCGAAGCCCGGAGCGACGGTCTCGGCACCTCTGGAATGGAATGAAGTGCAGCATGGTCTGAGCCCAAAGGACTTTACGATTAAAAACATCTTCGACCGGCTGGAAGAAAAGGGCGACTTGTTCAAAGGGGTATTGGGCAAAGGCATCAACCTCAATAAAGCATTGCAGAAACTATCGGTGCCCGCGCAGGATTAGGAGATGATTTGAAGGTGTGTTTATTTTAACCCCTCAAACCAAAACCAATACCATGCGCCTAATCCCTACTCAAAAGAACATCGGCACGGCGTTGCTGATTGTATTCCTTATTGCCCCGCTGCTCTTCCTGAATGGCTGCTCGTCCGAAAAAAAGGAAGGAGACGACGCCGACTCCACCAAACGGCCTGTCGTGATCGGCTATGTCGGCGGCTTCCACGGATTGCTGAATACCGGTAATATCGAGGCCAAAATGCTGACGCATATCAATTATGCATTCATTGATATTAAAAACGGAAAGGCGTTTTTGAGCAATGAGAAAACCGACACGACCAATTTCCGCCAGCTTAACCTCCTCAAGGCGGACAATCCTGACTTGAAAATCCTGATTTCAATCGGCGGTTGGGCGTGGAGCGAGAACTTCTCCGACGCGGTCCTGACCGACTCTTCCCGCAAAGTGTTCGCCAAAAGCAGTGTCGATATCATTAAAAAATACAATCTCGACGGCGTAGATATCGACTGGGAATACCCTGGTCTGCCTGGCGAGGACGGCAATGTTTTCCGGCCCGAAGACAAGCAGAACTATACCGAAATGTTCCACGCGATCCGCAATGAGCTGGATCTGCTGGAAGAGGAAACAGGCAAGAAAAAGCTGCTTACCACTGCTGTGGCCGGCTGGGTGGAGTTCCTGAATGCTACTGAAATGGGTAAAGCACAGCGTTACCTGGATTACGTAAACCTGATGACCTATGACCTCTTCCAGGGCGACACTGCTGTTCACCACGCGAGCTTGTACCCTTCCAAAATCTACAAAACGGCCAAATCAGTGGATAATGCGGTAAAAGGCTTCCACGCGGCGGGCGTTCCCATGGAAAAGCTCGTGGTAGGACTTCCATTCTACGGTAGAATGTTTACGGTTACCAAGCTGGAAAAAGGACTGGGACAGAAGCAGATCAAGCAGCAATACATCGACGGTTATACTTACATCAAAGACAGCCTGATCAACAAAAAAGGCTACAAAGAATACCGCGACACTGTGGCGAAAGCGCCCTACCTGCTGAATGCGGAAACCGGCGATGTACTAAGCTATGACGACGAAGAGTCGGTAAGGGAAAAATGCAAATATGTACTGGCCAACAAGTTGGGCGGGGTGATGTTTTGGGAGTACGATTCGGATCCTAAGAAATACTTGCTCAATGAGATTGATAAGTCGTTAAAGTAACATCTTGCATCTGGCTAGCCAGGTGCAAGATGTTACTCGGCCAGGGGGTCAAACCCCTGGTTGGCAGCGATATCGGGCTTGCCGATGGCACTTCCTTTTATAGGTCTGATGCTTTTGTTTTAAAAGAGTGTCCAGCTGTTGATTTCATGATAGCCTTCAGTTAATGCCCCTATCCGGAACCTGTTCACGTACTCGTGTGCGTGGCGTGTGGGCTCGGGTAGGCGGTGCTTTCTGGTACATTGGAGTTCGAGGGAGAGGCTATCTTCAAGGCTCATTTGATGGCCTGGTGAAATGAACACGGGCTTTATATTATCTTTCGTTCTCACCGCGTAGCCGATCACTTCTCCCTGATCGGTTACCGGCGTGTACTCACCTTTTAAATAGCCTGGCTCGGCATACTTCCCAGCGAGCTTTTTCTTGGCGCAGCCCATGGTGACGGCGCCCGTAAGCACGCCGAAATGCGAAGCGATCCCCATTCTGCGGGCGTGCAGAATACCGTTCCCGTCGAACATGATGACGTCCGGCTTCACCGGAAACTGCTCATAGGCTTTCAGAATGGCCGGAATTTCCCGGAACGCGAGATAACCGGGCACATAGGGAAATATAGTGCTGCTTTTTACTAATGAGTAAGCTATCGGTTGCAGTTCGGGATAGCTTAGCACCACCAGTCCGGCGTAGACGGTTTCACTATATAGCGCCAGGGAAATGTCGGCGCCTGCAATCGTTTTGATGTCTTTTTGAAAGGGTTCCAGATTTAAATGCCCACGCAGCTGCTGCTGAATAAGCGTCGCTTCGGCGATCGTGAGCTGGTCGTAATTTAGCTCGGGTGTGATCACCATCCGGTTCAATGAGTCTGGCATGATATTTCGTGTTTGTATACGCAGGTTATTTACCCTGGACATTCAAAAACTACGCCACCTTTATGGAACCAGCCTCCATCAGACGTAAATGGGCCAACTGGAAATTCGTCTCGTTCATTGTAATACTTATTGCCGTTTTTATCAAATTCTACGTGCTTGACGAGCACGACGAGAATGCCGCGGTCACAGTCGAGCTCGACCTGCCGCAAGTTGCATTGCGAAGCCAGCAAGAAGTGGCGGCGGTCCTCGGTAAAGGCCAGCTTGAAAGTTACTACAGAGACGCACGGACAGGCTGCGAAAAATGTCCGAGGGTAAGCTATCGCGACGGCAAGGTCGGAATTACCTACATTCACGAAATCGCGGACCAGATCCGGCTGAACAACCTCTCGGACTATCCCTTCGAAAACCGCATTATCCTCGGATTGTTGAATCTTTCGGAAAACATCACGCCAAACATCGACAACAGCGGTGTTAAAACCTGGGATAACTACCAGAAATACACCCAGATCAGTGCATTCTCCAGAAACGGTCACGTTGACTACATCCTCATTAAAAGCAAGGCCGAGTAGCCCGTTACCGTGCCGACTTTTTGCTCACGCTGGTCAGCATCAGATAACCCAGTACACCTGAGAGGATCGAGCCGGTAAGGATCGAGAATTTCGCCTCCGCCAAAATCAGGGCCTCGCCCGGAAACGACAGCAAGGCGATAAACACCGACATCGTAAAACCGATCCCTCCCAGCATTCCTACACCGATAATATGCGCCCACCCCGCCCGGCTCGGCATGCTGCTGATACCCAATTTCACCGTCAGCCAGGAAAGCAAACTGATGCCCAACGGTTTGCCGACTACCAGTCCGAGGATAATACCCAGCCCTAATTTAGTGGTAAGCCCTTCAAGCATCCCCGCTTCGAAGGTGATGTTGGTATTGGCCAATGCAAAAACCGGCATAATTACAAAATTCACCGGCTTCATCAGCATATGCTCCAGCTTTTCGAGCGGCGATTCCTGTGCGTCGGGCGTAGTGGGGATGGCGAAAGCCGTGAGCACGCCTGCGATCGTGGCATGCACACCCGAATGATGCACGAAATACCAGATGAACGCTCCCGGAATGAGGTAGGCCGCCAGGTTCTTGACACCTGCACGGTTCATCACCAGCAGCCCGCCGAAAATGGCTCCCGCGTAAAGCAGGTAATTATAATGCAGCTCGGAGGAATAGAAAATGGCGATCACGAGAATAGCCATCAGGTCGTCGACAATAGCGAGGGCCGCGAGGAAAATTTTAAGCGAAGGCGGCACCTTATTACCCAACATGGTAATGATCGCGATGGCGAATGCAATGTCGGTCGCCATGGGAATACCCCAGCCGGCAGCGGTAGGCGTGCCCTGGTTGGTTAAAAAGTAGATCGCCGCCGGGGCCAGCACCCCACCTAACGCCGCGAAAATGGGTAACGCTGCCTTTTTGAATGATGATAGCTCACCTTCCACAAGCTCCCGCTTAATCTCTAACCCTACGAGCAGGAAGAAGATAGCCATCAACCCATCGTTGATCCACAAAAGCGCGGGATAGCGCAAATGAATGCTTTCGGTGCGGAAACCCAACTCTGTGTTGAGCAGGTTTTCGAGCCCATTTGCAAGGGATGAATTGGCGATTACGAGCGAGATCACCACGCAAATGATCAATATCACGCCGCCCAGCGACTCCGATTGCACAAATTCCTTGAAAGGTTTGAGGTTGATAATTTTAGCCATACCGGCAATATAGCAAATAGCAGAAAAACGCAATCAAATCAAAAATTGTACTTTTCAAGTAAAAACCATCTCATTAGCATGTTAAGTCATATTTGAATATTTCAAAACAAAATAACCTTCAAATACCATTAAATCACTCATCACCAATAAAAACCATTCAAATAGCCGTTTGATCACTCATTGAATAAATATATAACCATTCATAAAATCCCATTTATATTTGTACCATCAAATAAGACAAAGACAAGAAACAGAAAAATAAATAGAGCTATGAAAACTTTGATCACAACCCTCGTTAGCGTTATCGCATTGACCAGTTCAGTTGCATTTGCAGACGACAACAAATCAGCTAATACCATCAAAAATACGTTGCCAGCCTCAACACCTGCTATCGAGACGCCGGCGCCACCGAAAGCGACTAAAGTGAACCCATATAATACGCAAACACCGGCTCAGAAAGCAGCCATCGTGGAGCTTAAAACGACAAAATAGGTTTTAGTAAAAATTGAAAGGTGAAATTGAGATGTTAAAAAGGAGGGCACTTGCACCTCCTTTTTTTATGCCCTTTCAGGAGTAATCAGGCCGCAGCAAACGGCGTACCGACTTTGGAAGCCGAACGTCCCGACCGATACTTATCGAAGAAGATGTTGCTGGCAGCGAGCAACAACAGTCCGAGACAGAATTGCAGGTAAGAAAACTGCATCAGCACCCGCGACCAGCTCAGGTCTTTCATGAAAAATTCTTTATAAAGCAGCAG
>DATMSL010000585.1:0-3896 GCA_035565435.1 Dyadobacter sp.
TAATGCTGATCCAGATCCCGGGCATGAGGGGAATGTCTGGGCGTACAATTTCAAATCTAAGGATGATTGCGAAAAATCAAGGTTGCCGGGCCGAAAAATCGGGGCTGTCGGTTTTGTTCTATTTTGAGGGACGGGTGGCGCCTAGTTTTGCTTTAAACTAAAACAAACAAAACAATGATAGCCATCACAGGAGCAAACGGAAACCTTGGGAAAGCCACCCTTTCACTTTTACTGAAAAAAACACGGCCGGAAAACATCGTCGCGATCGTGCGCGACGCCCACAAACTCAGCGACTATACGGGCTCAGGCATACACATCCGCGTGGCCGACTATGAAGACCAGGAATCGTTGGAGCGTGCGCTGATCGGCGTACAAAGGCTGCTGCAGATATCGGCTTCGGCTACCGGCGTGCGGGCGATGGCACAGGAAACGCGGGTGGTACAGGCAGCGGTGAAATGCGGCGTGAAAGAGGTCGTTTACACCAGCACGCTTTTTCCGGATGAGTCGGCCCATTTCCACGCGGCGCACATTTGTCGGAACACCGAGGCGCTGATCCGTGAGAGCGGGATGCGTTATGTCTTTTTCCGTAATAGCATGTACCATGAAACGATCCCGCTGTTTATCGGCGAGGCCATGGGCGACGGACGGATTTTCTACCCATCGGGCAGTGGGCGCGTGAGTTTTGCTTCACGGAAAGATATTGCCGAGGCCTTATCCAATGTGCTCACCGGACCTGCCTTCGATAACGCCGCGTATGATATTACCGGGTCAGAAATGTTCAGTTTTGCGGATATTGCATTGGAATTGAAGAATATAGCGGGTTATCTGGAAGCGGCGCACACCGACATTTCGCCGGAAGATTACCGCAAAGGCCTGCTCGGTTTCGGGTTGGATGAGGAAGAGGCCGGTTTTTACGCGAGTATGGCCGACAGCATCCGGGCGGGGGAGTTTGAAAAGACACACACTTCCCTGGAAGGGTTCCTAGGTCGGAAACCGCTTGGTGTTCAGGAATATCTGCGGGAATTGTTTTGAAAAAATCGGTAACTTGCCTGCCTACTCAATAGCCATGAAATACCATCAGATCCAGCCACCGCCGCATTTGCAGGATTACGTCCGGTACTATTGGGCGCTCGAAAGTTCGGGGCAGCCCAACGAGCAGGTGCATTTCGTGACTATTGCGGACGGTTCTCCGGGAATCATATTCCAACAATCGCCAGGGGCTTCGTTTCAGGAGGGGAAGGAACTGTCGTCCATTTTTCTGTACGGGCAGTCGACCGCCCATTCGCGCATCGTTTCGCCCGCCACGTTCAGCACCATCGGCGTTTACTTCTATCCGCATGCCCTGAAATCTATTTTCGGCATGGATTCCAACGAGCTGACCGACGATTGCCTCGACCTGGACCTTTTCCTGAACGGCAAGCAGCTGATGGAACGATTGGGCAATGCCACCGATATGGAAGCCAAGGCCAATATCCTTTCCGAATGCCTCTGGGAGCAAATTTGCCGCAATGACCACGCGCTGCAATCCGCCACGCGCTATGCATTGCAGCGGATCATCCAGTCGCAAGGCAATGTATCGATGAAAGATCTACGACTCGAACTGCAAGTGTCAGAACGCACGCTGGAAAGGCGTTTTCAGGAAGGAATCGGCCTGTCGCCCATGCTGTTTGCGCGGATATGCCGTTTTCAGGCCTCGCTCAACCAGCTCCGCAGCCAGTCATACGACAAGCTTTCCGACATTGCCTTCGAGCAGGAATACGCCGACCAGTCGCATTTCATACGCAATTTCAAAGAATTCACCGGGCTGACGCCGTTTCAATTCAGAAAGCGCATTCGCGAGACCGTGGAGAATTTCCCGGTACTGGTTCAGTCGTAGGCCACAAAAAAGTGGGCACTGAAGCCAGCGCCCACTTTTATACTACCACAACAATAATCTATTTTTTGACGATTTTCTTGGTCAGAACCTTCTGGTCGGATACCACGCGGAGAATGTACATTCCCGGTGTTGCGTTTTTGATGTCCACCTCCATTTCAGGCTGGTTCTTGAAAGATTTATTGAAAACAGCTTGTCCGTCGCCCGCTACGATTTCGACTTTACCCGACGCAATGCCATCGAGCTTTACGCGGAACAGGCCTGTACCCGGGTTGGGGTATACGGCGTTTTCGGGGAGCTCGTGATTTTCAGCTGACGATGTAGCCGGGTAAGTCACGACATTACGCTCCGTCGACGAGGTACGGGCATTGTAGTCGTTGGTACATCCTTCGAGGTACGCGCGGAACTCGGAGCCAGCAAGACCGGTGAAACCGTCTTTGAGCAGTACTTCATCGCCGGCATGGTAAATAGCTTTACCGCCGTTACCGATCGTGTTTTGGGCGGTGATGGTGGCGGAGGCTTGTTGCCTATCGAGGGATGGGTAATTCACCTCCGAAAGAATGGTTCTGTTAGCTACGCATTCTTCCAATCCCGAAATAATTACTGAGAAATGCTGACCGTTTTTATGCAACGTGTTTTTGTGAGAAACCGTAAGCGTATATGTCTGTCCGGCAACCGGATTCTTGATTTCGATCTTCTCTACGTTATCACGGATGTTGTCGCCTTTCAGGGCCGGATTGTCATAATTGGTGCTGTCCAGCTTCCAAGGGAAATACACGTTGCTGGCATCTGACAACCGTAGATCCAGGTCGTTCACCAACTTAATCGTTGCAATGTTATTGTTATTTTCGGGTGTACCGGCTGTGTCTGCCCAGCAAATTGTTGCCACGAGGGATTCCGTTCCTGATGCTACCACATCTCTTGAAAAGGTAGTCCCGGCGAGAAGGGAGTCTTCCAGAATTGCCGACTTACCACCATTGTTATTGATTACCGTCGCAGCCCGTTCCACATTCAATAAGCCCCACCCAAAAGTAATATCGGGTCCATCATAAAGACCTGCTTCGTTGGCAGTGTGAAGCATCAGGCCCTTTACGGTAGCTCCTCTCATGAAATTGGCATTGAGGTTGTTGTAATGCTGCTGTAGAAGCAGTACAGCACCAGCGACTTGCGGCGCCGAGTAAGAAGTTCCCGATGCTCCTGTTCCTCCGGTGATAAAGTCATTGTCGTTCGCAGAACTTATCACAGCGACGCGCCATCCGTTGGCGACAATGTCGGGTTTGATTCTGCCGTCATCGGTCGGCCCCTTGCTAGACAAGGATGCCCTCACGACGTCGGTTGGGCTTGTATAGTTGGTGAGTGGAGCAATGCTCCCTACTACCAAGGTATTTTTACCAGTCGCGGCGATAGAAAGCTGATGTGTACCGGTCGGAGCATTAATATTGCCGGCTGCCCTGACACATGTAAAATACGGAGCATGATAGACGATATTGTCAAAATACGCCGATGTCGCTGAGTATAGGCTACCGTAGGTGGCCGGATAGGAATGATTGGAAACAAGAAGTCCATTTTTTACCTCCTGGGTCAGCTCGTATACATCGTTTCCCCACTGGTATGCCCTGATGTTTGCCTTCATAGCTATACCAACCGCTTTCCCGAATGAAGCAGTTGGGCTATAAGTGTCTGTGGCGGCGATTTGACCTGCGACAGCTGTCGAATGCGCAGAGAGGCTCCAGGGCTCCAGATTTATCGCTCGATTTTCCAGCGCTATATGCGTCGTCCGTACATTCCCTTCGTCCCACATGCCGGCGGTCATCCCTTCTCCATGAACAGAGAGCCCCAGCGAACCACCAGAATACATACTATTTGCCTTGATGGCCAACGTGCCATCGGAATCAAGAGGAGAAAAATAAATAGGATTTCCCACGCTGTCGAGATACATGATATTTTCCTCAGCTTCTTTTGGGTTGCCGGATTTGTTAAGTTTACCCGAACTTCTCAATTTGCTGAGCATTTGGTGCCGCTC
>DATMSL010000586.1:0-23051 GCA_035565435.1 Dyadobacter sp.
CATTTGTATGGAAATCTGAACCCCTGTTTTGCCGATGATGAATAGCCGATTAGCCGAACTGTTGTCCAAGTATCTGAACCACCATGGTTCAGATAGTGAAATGCAGGAATTTTTTGCATTGGTGGAAGACCCCGCCAACGCGGATGAACTCGGGTCGTTGCTGGGTGATGCCTTCTCCGCACAGCAGGTCTACGAATCCCTGTCCGAAGAGCGGGCCTCACGAATAATCGACAATATTACCAGGGAAGAAAGCGAAACGTCCGGGGCAGATCAGCAGCGTGTGTATCCGCTTTGGACAAAACTAGTGGCTGCGGCTTCGGTGCTTATCATTTTGTCGATCGGACTGTACCGCTACTATGGCCCGTCGGGTACAAAAACCGCTGCCCCCGTGCGCACGCAGCCGGCCGGAATCGGGCCCGGAGGTGAAAAGGCTATGCTTACCCTGGCCGACGGCACCCAGATCGAGCTCAACAGCGCCGGTCAGGGTGAAATCGCCACCCAGCCGGGGATCAGCATCCGGAAAACAAGCAACGGGCAACTCACTTATACGATTCATGAACAAAATGGCCAGAATGCGCTGGCCGCCATCAACACCATATCAACGCCCGTCGGCGGGCAGTACCAACTCAACTTGCCCGATGGTAGCAGGGTGTGGCTGAATGCCGGGTCCTCACTGCGCTATCCTACATTTTTTGCGGGTGCCGAAAGACTCGTCGAGCTGGCCGGGGAAGCCTATTTTGAAATCGCGCCGGATAAGAAAATGCCGTTCCTGGTCAAATCAAGGACGCAGACGGTCAGGGTGTTGGGCACGCATTTCAATGTGAATGCCTATGACGACGAACCGGGTGTTAAAACGACGCTGCTGGAAGGTTCCGTCCGGGTGAACTCGCAGCGGCTGGTCCCCGGGCAGCAGGCCTTGTTTACCGAAAAAGGGATCGCGGTAAAGCAGGTGGATGTCGATGCGGAGATCGCCTGGAAAAACGGGGAGTTTGTCTTTAACGGGGAAGACCTGCAGACGATTATGCGGATGGTTGCCCGGTGGTACAATATCGAAGTGGTTTATGAAGGCCCGCCGGGGGATCTACGCTACGGTGGGGAAGTTTCGCGGTCGAAGAACCTGTCCGACATTCTCAAAATGCTGGAAGCGACCGGGGACGTGAAATTTAAGGTAGAAGGAAGGAGGGTAACCGTGATCAGATAAGCTACCTCCGCAGGAAAGCTTCAAAAAAACGCCGGGAGTGCGGCTAACACGCCCGGCCACAGATTGAAGCTGACCAGATAAAGTGTTTCGAGCATTTACTAATCAAAACAATCTGTTCAAATGTACAAAAAATCTACCGAGCAACTCGGTATACGCATTTGCTATGCCCACAAATTGCTGCTTATGATGAAGTTGATTTTCGTTTTGTCCGTGCTGACGATGCTGCATGCGGCGGCAGACGACAGCTATGCGCAGAACATCAATATCCGCCAGCAGAATGTCCCGCTGGAAAAGATATTCCGCCAGATCCGCAAGCAAACCGGTTATGATTTCTTTTTCAATCAACAGCTATTGAAACATGCCAAACCGGCCACGCTCAACATCAGTAATGGAACCGTTGAAGAGGCGCTCCGGCAATGCCTGGCAGGCCAGCAGCTGGACTTTTCGATCGAGAATAAGATTATTATCATCAAGCGAAAGGTCGCCGAAAAGCCTTCTGCGACGATCCTGCCTGCAGCCGAGAAGCCGCTCCGGCTCCTGACGGGCCGGGTTACGGACGAGAAAGGAGAGGCGCTGCCCGGCGTCAGCATTCTGATCAAAGGCACACAGCAAGGTACTACTACGGGCGCTGCGGGAACTTTCGAGCTCAATGTCCCCGACCAGGACGCCATACTGATTTTTAGTTTTGTAGGCTTCGTGAAAAAGGAAATTGCGGTAGGCAACCAGTCGAACCTTTCGATAAGCCTCTCTCCGGAAGAAAAGGCCTTTGAAGAAGTGGTGGTCGTGGGATATGGGGTGGAAAAGAAAGAAAACCTGACCGGGGCTGTTTCGACGATCAGTTCGAAAGTGATAGAAAACCGCCCGGTAACCAATGCGGTGGCGGCTTTGCAGGGAGCGGCGCCCGGCCTGGTGGTCACCCGCAGCAGCGGACAACCGGGGAATGAGGGATATAACCTGAATATCCGCGGTTTCTCCTCGCTCAATGGGACCAACAGTCCGCTCGTGATCGTGGACGGCGTGGAAGGGGATATGTCGATCCTCAATCCGAATGACATCGAGAATATTTCGGTGCTCAAAGATGCTTCCGCTGCCGCGATTTACGGCGCCAAGGCGGCCAGTGGCGTAATCATCGTTACCACTAAAAAAGGGCTTGCGGGCCGGCCGAAACTGGAATACAGCATGCTCTACACGGTGAACAAACCTTACCGCATGCCGGAGCTGCTCAATTCGTGGGAGCAGGCGGAAATGGAACGTACCGCCAACCTGAATGCAGGCCTGGCGCCTGGTTTCAGCGACCAGCAGATCGAATGGATGCGGACAGGCAAGGACACCGTGCGGCGACCCGACGGTAACCTGGATTATTATTTCAATACCGACATCCTGGGCATTGTGATGCGGAAGACCACTTCCAGCCAGAACCACAACCTGGCGCTCAGCGGCGGGAACGACAAAACGCAGTACCTGATCGGCCTGGGCTATTTCTCGCAGAACGGTATTTTCCAGTTCGGGCCCGACAACTTCAAGCGCTACAATATCCGTTTCAACCTGAACCAGAAGCTGTCCAGCATTTTTACTATCGATTCCCGCATCAGCTACGGCTATACCGACGCGAACTATCCGAATGGCAACAAGATTTCCGGCCAATATGGCTACATGTATAACTTTTACACCCAACGTAGAAGGTTCCCGGTTTATCTCCCCGGTTCCAACGATACGAAGTTTGCACAAGGCTCGGGGTATGAGTACTTCCTACGGTTGAAAGAAGGGGGATACGACCAGCTCGCGAACCACAACCTGAATGGCGTTTTCACGTTTTCGGCCAATATTGCCAAGGGACTGGTGCTCAAAGCGGTTTATGGTCCCGGACTGGTTTTTAACAATGGCGAGAGCTTTAACCGGCCTGTGGCGCGCTGGAACTACAACAATCCGGTGAGCCCGTCGAGTTACACTTTCCCGGCGGCAAGCCTGAGCAAAACCCGGTTCACGCAGGTACAGCATAACGTGCAGGCGCTGGCCGACTACACCTGGAAGCTGGGCGAAAGCCACAATTTCCATGCGTTGGGAGGTTATGAATACAAAAGCTATAATTTCGACCAGATCGGTGTGTCGGTTACGGGCTTGATTTCGAACGATATACCGTCGCTGAATGCCTATGCACCTACGTCATCGTTCGTTCCTTCGGATAATATTCAAACCAACGTCTGGCTTTCCTATTTCGGCCGGTTGAATTACAATTACAAAGACAAATACCTCTTTGAAGCCAACCTGCGCAACGACGCGTCGTCGAGGCTTGCGCCCGGGTACCGGAGCCAGACCTTTCCCGCATTCTCGCTAGGCTGGGCGATCGATAAGGAAGCCTTTTTTGAACCAGCTTCGCGGATATTCAGCATGCTTAAACTGCGGGCGAGTTGGGGAAAACTGGGTAATGCGCAGCTCGGGGCGCTCAATGCGCGGAACTACGACTATATTGCCCAACTGAACACGGGCCCCACTTATCCGTTCAACAACCTGATCAACAAATCCTACTACCAGGCCGATCTGCCGTCTTCGGGGCTTGGCTGGGAGACAGTCCAGACGGTGAATGCGGGGTTGGATTTTGCGCTGTTCAAGAACAAACTGACCGGTAGTTTCGAATATTTTGTCCGGGATAATAATGACATGCTCATTACGATCAACTACCCGTCTACACTCGGCGTGAACCCCAGAACAACCAACGGGGCATCCATGCGGACAAAAGGATGGGAGCTAACCCTGGGCTGGCGCGATAAGATCGCCACTGCCAATTATTTTGTCAATTTCAACCTGGGTGACAATACCAACAAGATCACCGCTTACAAGGGGCAGACTACCTATGCCGAAGGGGTGAACCGGGCGATCGAGGGGTATCCGATCAACTCGATATTCGGTTTCCGGAGCGAGGGCTACTTTACCGATGAGGCCGATGTGCAGGGGCATGCTTTCCAGCACGCAAAAAACGCAGCGGGCGATATCAAATACCAGGATGTCAACGGCGACGGGCGGATCGATATCGGCTCGGGAACAGAGCAGAATCATGGCGACCTCATTTACCTGGGCAATACCAGCCCGCGATTTAGTTTCGGGCTGAACCTGGGCGCCGACTGGAAGGGCTTCGATTTGGGGATGATGTGGCAGGGCGTGGGCAAGATCAACCAGTTTCTCGCACCCAACCTGGTAGTACCCAAGGCCGCTGCCTGGATACAGCCTTTCCGTGCGCAGACCGACACCTGGACGCCCACTAATACCGACGCCAGGTATCCGCGTCTTTTCAACTTCAATACGGATAACGTCTACGGCAATCCCGACTTTTTCAATGGCCGCATTTCTTCGCACTGGGTTCAGGAAGCGGCCTATATCCGCTTGAAAAACCTGCAACTGGGTTACACGCTGCCGGTGAAAGTGACGAGCCGGATCAAGGTGCAGCGCCTTCGCGTGTACTTCACAGGGCAGGACCTGTGGGAAGCTACCAAGATGTGGTTTCCCTATGTCGACCCCGAAACACCTTCGGATCCCACGAGGGCGGCCTGGGCGTACCCGCTGTTCCGTTCCTACGCATTTGGTCTGAACATTACCCTTTAACCGGCAGCTTGCGATTTGCCAAACTTCAAAGCATATGACATCGACACAAAAATATAAAGGCTTCCGCTGGATAATGCTGCTGACCGGCTTCATGGCCGTGGCATGTTCCGGCGAACTGGATCAGAAGCCCTCCACGAGCATTACCGACACCAATTTCTGGAAAAGCACGAGCGACCTTGCCCTGGCCTGTAACTACCTGTACAGCTACTTGTTGGGGCATAATCAGGCTTCCACCAACGTGGTATTTTACCAGGCAGCCCCGTTTCAGGACTTTTATGCCGACGATTTTTTCGGAAATGGCGGCAATAGCGTTAGCAATGGCACCCAGCTGGTCCCGGCCAGCTCGCCGGAATGGACGGGTTACTACAAACTGATCGCGGCCACCAACAATATCATTCAAAAAGCGCCGCTTGTTGAAGGCGACAGCGCGGCAGTGAGCAAGTATGTCGGCGAAGCACGGTTTTTCCGGGGCTTTGCCTATTTTGAGCTCGTGAAGCGTTTCGGCGACGTGCCGCTAATCCTGAAAACGCTCACCGAGTCCGATCCGGAAATGCTCACGCCGAGGACGGACCGGCAATTGGTTTTTGAACAGATTTATGCCGACCTGAACTACGCCGTTGCCAAATGCCCTTCACCGGACAAACAGCCTGCGGCAGAGTATGGGCGAATCACCAGTACCGCCGCGCTCGGACTATTGAGCCGCGTGGGGCTATTTGAAGGTACGCGGCAGAAATACCACAGCTATGGCAGTCCTGAGAAGCATTTGACTATTGCGCTTAACGCGGCGAAAATCCTCATCGACGGCGGTAAGCACAGCCTGTATACCAATGCAGCTTCCCGGGACAGCAGCTATTACTATCTGTTCCAATATCAGGCGCAGGGAACGTCGCGTCTGGCAGCGGGTACACCTTCGTCGGTGGGATCGTATGCCGTTAATAAGGAAGGTATTTTGCCCAAACTGTATTTCGGGGGAGGGGGCGTCAATGTGCTCTCGCAGTTTATTTCAAACAGTCTGGCTAACCGGAACTACAAGGCAACCAAGCATTTGATCGATCAGTTTTTGTACGCCGACGGCCTGCCGAAGTCAAAATCGCCACTGGCCAAACCCAAAGAACTGAATACGCTGACCGAATTTCAGAACCGCGATCCCCGGCTCGGGATGATGATCAACAACAAGAATTCCTACAATCCGACGCCGGCATCGGGAGGCGGGACCTGGCTGCTGAATGTCTTTTATATTCCCCGAAAGTGGCTGCATTACGTGGACAACGCCAATAATGGCGGATTCATCAATTTCTATATGATACGGTATGCCGAAGTGCTGCTCAACTACGCCGAGCTGCTTTACGAGCTCAACGGCAATGTAACGGATGCCGAGCTGGACCTCACTGTGAATGCAATCCGGAACCGCGCCTCCGGAAACGACCCCAAAAAGCTGGCGGTACTTACCAACGGTTTTGCACAAGCCAACGGGCTGAACATCCGCGACGAAATCCGGCGGGAACGGGAGATAGAACTGGCCATGGAAGGTTTCCGGTATTGGGATCTCATCCGTTGGAAAACGGCCGAAATTGAGCTGCCCAAAGATGTACTCGGTCCCCGGATATTTCCGGCCGAACTTCAAACAGGAACCGCGATCCCGCCTTTGAATGCCGATAGCGTTTCCATATACGAGCGAGGCCGCAAGTTCGACCCCGCACGCGACTACCTGTGGCCCATTCCGACGAGGGAAATAAGTCTCTCCGGTGGTATTTATAGTCAAAATCCGAACTGGTAGTTCACCCGTACCCGTGTACCTGCCGGTGCACGGGGATTTCTTACTTCTTCAAGGCTGCCGATTGTCGTCCCTTCCGGTGATACGGCCATTTCTATGTCCATTTATTTCAAACCCATTGTATATGAAACAATTATCACGTTCTTTTCGAAATTGGATAATGCCCATATTTTTTATGGTTTCATGGGTATTTGCAACTCCTTGCGCCGCGCAGGAGTTTGACCAGATCGTCCGGCGCGTCGACTCGCTGCAGAGGGCGGGCACGACCAATGCGACGATGGATTATTTTGTAACGACGCATCTTCCCACCATGCAAAGCGACGGCTCATGGGCGGACCTGAATTATTCGGATAACAGCACCTCATTTCCATCTCTGGCCCATATTTCTTCGCGGGTAATGAACTTTGCGCTTGCCTATACTAATCCCGTAAACCAGTATTACCAAAGCGCGAGCTTGTATGCCGGAATTTTAAAATCATTGCGGTTTTGGTATACCCGCAATCCGCAGTCGTCCAACTGGTATGATAATCAGGTCAATTGCCCTACGGCCGTGGGACGTATCCTGTGCATTATGCGGCAGGCAGGCACGGGGTTGCCTCAGTCGCTGGAAGACAGCCTGATCAATAACCGGATGGAAAGCAGCTATTTCAACCCGCCATCGGCCTATACCGGTTCCAATATCCAGGTTGTGGCCTACCATTTTGCGATTAGTGCCGCATTAATGGGCAACAGCACCAAGCTCACCACCGCAACGGGCTACATTTATGACGCGGTAACCATTTCGGCAGTGGGAACGGAGGGGCTTCAATATGACAATTCCTTTTTGCAGCATGAGACCGAGCAGATGATCGGGACCTACGGCAATGCTTTTGCAAGTACCTCCTATGCCTGTGCCGTTGTTTTTTCGGGTACTTCCTATCAAATGCCTGCCGCCAAACGCAACCTGCTTTCCGGGTTTTATAAAGACACCTATTTGAAAACGATCCGCGGCAGATATTTCGATTTCAATGTCCTTGGCCGCGGCATTGCGTCGCCCGGCCCTTCGACGCCGCCGATCAGCGTGATTAACCATGCCAAAATGGTCGATCCGGCGAATTTGTCCACCTGGAATGCTGCGCTGGCGCGGTTTCAAGGCACGCAGCCGGCGAGCTATCAGGCGCCGTCGGAGCACAAGCATTATTGGCTGGCAGACTATGACCTGCACCTTCGCCCGGGCTACATGTTCGGCACTTTTCTGGTTTCTACCCGCACACGGCGCGTGGAATCGATCAATGGCGAGAACCTGTTGGGCAAGTTTCTCGCGGACGGGGCTACCAACATCCGCCGTAGGGGAGATGAGTACCAGGGTATTGCACCGATTTGGGAATGGGATAAGGTCCCCGGCGTGACCAACCGCGACTACGCCACGGATGCGGGTTCCGCCGTACCGAATGCGGGCGTTTACAACCCGATACCCGGCAGCACGCAGTTTGCCGGCGGAGCTACCGACAGCACGTATGCCGTCACGGCTTTCGACCTGAATTTTGACGGGGTGACTGGTAAAAAAGCATGGTTTTGTTTTGATAATGAAGTGGTTTGCCTCGGGGCAGGCATCCGCAGCACGCAGGCTGAGCATATCACAACGACGGTGAACCAGTCATGGCTGAAAGGGAATGTGATTGTTGCGGAAAACGGAAGCCAGACCACCCTGGCTGCCGGCTCGGTTGCGAGTGGTGTTCCAGCCTGGGTATTGCATGACAGCACCGGTTACTTTTTTCCTTCGGGAGGGAATCTCTCGGTGAGTAACTCGGTCCAGACGGGTAACTGGCGTCCGCGTATCAATACGCAGAGCAATATTTCCAATGCGACTATTTCGCAGGAAGTCTTTAAGTTATGGTTCGATCACGGCATTGGGCCGGTGAATGGAAAGTACGCCTATATCGTAGTGCCCAATATGGCCAATGCGTCGGCGATGACCGCCTACAACACGTCGGGGATTGGGATTCTTGCAAATTCGGATAGTGTCCAGGCGGTGAAGCATACCAGCCTGAATATTTTACAGGCCGCATTTTACAAGGCAGGCAGCGTGCTCGATTCATCTTCCGGCATGCGAATCCGGCTCGACAGGCCGGCGGTTGCGATGGTGAAAAACGTGGGTGGAAGTACGGTGCAGATCACCGTGGCCGACCCGACGCATAACCTGATGGTGGTTAATCTGGCTGTCACTTTCCCGGGAGCAGGGGTGGCGATCAACAAAAAGGTTACGTTGCCTTCGGGTAATTTCAAAGGGGCGTCTGTGTCGTTTTCTATGCATATCAACGACGCCAGCGATCCGCTGGAACAGGCGCCGGATACCGTGGCACTTTTTACGCGTGGCGCATTGGCGGATACCTATGTGCGCGACGGTGCGTATGCATCTACGAATTACGGAACTAACCCCCGGCTGGTGATCAAAAAAGATGCCGCAGGTTATGCACGGGAGGCGTTCCTGAAATTTGACCTGCATGGCCTGCCTGCGCATTTTTCGGCTGCCACGGCCAAGCTGCGGCTCTACCGTGCGGCTGCCGGCCCGACGGCGAAGCATACCAGTTGGAAGTTGTACCAGGTGACGGACAACAATTGGACGGAAAGCGGGCTTACCTGGAACAATAAGCCGGTAGCCGGTACGCTGATCGATAGCGTTGCGGGTGACACAGGGGTCGGCTACAACGAGTTCAATATCAGCCGCATTTTCGCCGCCATGCCGTCCGACAGTGTGGTTTCTTTCAAGCTGGTATCGACAGTCCAGAACCCGAATGCTTATGCGGAATTCAGTTCCCGGGAAGCTGCGGGTGCGGCGCAGCGGCCGGTGATTGCATTGGAGCCATACTATGATGTTTTTCAAAGCGCAGGCCCGGTAGATCTGGCTTCGGTCGCCAACTGGCAGGTGTATGACGGAACGGGCTGGCGTATGCCCAAGGCAGGCAATCCGGCGCCGAGCGGTTTTGCAAAGTCCGTCACGATCAGGGACGGGGATAGCTGGCAGAACGGTATTGCAGCCACCAACCTGGCCATTGGAGCGGCGATGGAGGTACAAACCTCTGTTTTTGGCAGTTTCAGCACTACCAATAAATTTACAAATAATGGTGTTATCATTTTTTCGGGTACAGCTGCGCAAACCATTCCAGGGCAGTCGGCGCTCACGAGCGGGAACTGGGGCAACCTGGTGATCAACAATCCCGCAGGGGTTAAGTCGACGCAGGACGGCGGTAATTTTTTCCGGGTCAAAAATATCAGCTTGCAGCAGGGGGTATTTACCGCGGAAGGCAAGACAGGCCTTTCCATGTACATCGACGGAGCGATCAGCGTCGGTTCAGGAAAAATAACCACCAGCATCGGAGGCGGTGGTACCACTTATGGCATTTACATGAGCGGCAGCAGCGCACAGCAAATACCGGCGGGCGTGTTTCTGAACGACAATTTGCAGCGTCTGAACATCGCCAATGCAAGCGGTGTAACCTTGTATGGGCCGCTCACCATCGGAGGTAATCTGGTTTTCAGCGCAGGTAAACTCATTCTGGCATCCGGCGACCTATCAGTAGGGGGTGCCATTGCGGGCACCGATGCCAGCAAATACATTGTGACCTCGGGAGCAGCTGGCTTGCGGTTGGCGGTGGGTACTATCTCAAAATCCTTTCCCATAGGCCCTGCGACCAGCAGTTACACGCCATTAGCGATCGTCAACATGGGAACGGAGGACTATTTTACGGTTAGGATTGGCAATTCACTGGCGGGACTTTCGGTTAATGACCCCGGGAAAGTTATTCCGGTGGTATGGGAAGTGGCCGAGGACCAGCCGGGCGGCAGCAGTGCCAAGCTGACTTTCCAGTGGAATGCTTCCGACGCTGCCTCTGCGACCGGTTTTTCGCTTACCGGCGGAGCTCACGTGATAGGTCACTTTACAGACGGTTCCTGGCAGCGACAGGCCACCACTATTGCCGGAAGTGGGCCGTTTACGACACAAAGTGCTGTACCTTACGCGGCTTTTTCTCCATTTGTCGTCGCGATGGATAGCGCTTTCAGCCAAACTCAGCTACCCGCACCACCTGTTGGTTTGCTTTCTTCCGAGAGCGAAAATCCGGACATTGTATTAAACGTCTATCCGAACCCTGCGGCCACAACACTTACGGTCTCACACCAGCAGGCGGGCGATGGCGCGGTAATCCGGCTTTTAACCACGGACGGCAGGCTTTTGCATTCGGAAAAGGTGAAGCCAGGGCAAAAGCAATCCACATTGGATGTTTCAACGCTCTTGTCAGGTTACTATCTTGTCCAATACCTGGATCACGGGCAGTTTGCGGTGTCCCGGTTTGTTAAAATCCAGTGATCAAGCGGGTTTTGTAAGTGTTCTGAAAGTGAGGGTAACAGGGAATGCCGTTTCAGGCATTCCCTGTTACTGAGTGCTGCGAATCGATTCTGCGGAGACAGTGGCAGTCGGCTGATGATGGACCGGAAAATTGACTGAATTCGCGATGAAGCAGAGCTCGCTCGCTTTCCCGTGCAATGCAATCGCCTTTTCGATCATCTCCGGGCGAGTCACCGTTACCGCAGGGTTCAGTGTCACTTCTGTAAAATGCCCGCCGCCATCCGGCGTTTCGACCATTTCGCCGGTCGCTACGTCGGTATAGTCAGTGATAACGACGCCGCCGACCGCGCAAAGGTGCAGGTAAGAGAGCATATGGCAGGTTGCGAGCGCCGAAAGCAGCATTTCTTCCGGATTATGCCGGGTTTTATCCCCACGAAATGCCGGATCGGACGAACCTTCGATATCGGGCTTACCTTCGATTGAAATGATATGGCTGCGTTCGTAGGAACGGTATGAATCGGTTCCGGTTCCCTTGTTGCCTGTCCATTGGACGGTTAGTTTGTATTGATGTTCTCCCTTCATGGTAACTAAGTTTTTCCGAATGTAGGCGGTTTTACCGCTTTTGGAAACATCCATTCTTGCAAAAGCCGCTCGTCCACTGCAAGCTCGTCGAAGTTGTAGCCGGCGAGGTGCCCGGCAAATGCCTCGTAGCCTCCTGTTTTGTTTTGAATAAATTCATGATCAAGAATATCAGAGAGTTTCTGATTGGGGAATGTGCGTTACTTCGTTTTTAAATAGATGGTTTCAAACCCGTATTTCCTGCCGGTAACTGCTGTATATCCCGACTGCAATTTTACGGGACACCGCTTGCTCGGGCTCAAGGAATGTATTTTCCAGATTTGTGCAAAAAATGTCCAGATTATTGAAAACCGGAGGGGGCAGGAATATCTACATTTATCATCCGAAAGATGATGTAATTTCTGCTGGCATCCAATGAGCTGCATTCGAATCCTATTTGGCTTACTCCTTGTCATTCTGACGACAACCGGGACTCATAGTTTGGGGCATCCGGCCGTTGCGTCAGTAGCGGATTCGAACGACTGCCTGGCAGTCAGTAAATCTCCTGAAAAGGACAACTACCATCAGGAGGCGGCGATGCTCGAAGTACAGGAGAGTACGTCTTCTGTCTCCAAAGAAAAGAAGGATAACCAGGATTTTAGTACCCTGGCAGGTCTTTTCAGCAGGTACCTGTCCTTTGTTTTTCATACAACGGATGATCCGGGAGTTTCCACTGCTGTTCCCGGTCCGGCTCGTGTCCGGTCTCTTCCCCGGTATATTCTGTATCGGTCCCTGATTATTCCTTTCTGATTATCCCCAGGTACCTGCCGTGTGTTTCGCCCCGGCGCAGCTGTTCCTGAACGGGTACGCGGCCGCATAGTGCCGGTTTGGCTTCGAGCGGCCCGTTTCGGTCTTCGTATATCCATATAAGTTCGCGGTTTTTACCCTTTTAGCCGGCCTGTTGGCATTCGGTTCAGGGAGCCTTTTGTTCATCGGTTTCGTATGCGGGATCGCAAACGCGTGTGCTTGCGGGGTGCGGGAGTGGCGTCCTAGCGGGCAAATAATGTCTTCAAATCAATTTAAAATAGAATTTCCATATGCATTTAACACCCAGAGAAACAGAGAAGCTGCTGCTGCACCTGGCCGGTGAGGTAGCGCTCAAACGTAAAGCGAGGGGCGTCAAGCTCAATTATCCCGAAACCATTGCGCTCATCAGCAGTTTCGTCATGGAGGGCGCCCGCGACGGGCGTACCGTGGCGGACCTCATGCAAGCGGGAGCGGCCGTGCTCACCCGCGACGACGTGATGCCCGGCGTGCCCGAGATGATACACGACATCCAGATCGAGGCTACGTTTCCGGATGGTACCAAGCTGGTGACCGTTCATGAGCCTATTCGTTAATCCTTAAACCTGATGAGCATGATACCAGGAGAATTTTTGATCAAAAAGGGCGAGATAATCTGCAATGAAGGCCGCCCGACCGCCACTGTGAAAGTGACCAATACCGGCGACCGTCCCATTCAGATCGGCTCGCATTTCCACTTTTTTGAAGTGAATAAAGCGATGTCGTTCAACCGGGATGCGGCATTTGGCATGCGGTTGAATATCGCTGCCGGGACTGCGGTACGCTTTGAGCCGGGAGAAGAAAAGACAGTGGAGTTGGTGGCGCTCGGCGGTGCACGCCGCGTAATCGGCATCAATAACCTGGTCAATGGCGACACCACTCTGGAGCTTAACAAGAAGCTCGCATTGCAAAAAGCCGGTTTGTTAGACTTCAAAAATCAATAAAATGAGCCTCAAAATAAGCAGAGAAAAATATGCGAACCTGCTCGGCCCGACAGCCGGGGACAAAGTTCGTCTGGGTGATACCGAACTGATCATTGAAATTGAAAAAGACTACGCCGTATATGGCGACGAGGTGAAGTTTGGCGGCGGCAAAACGGTCCGCGACGGTATGGGCCAGTCGGCCGCCGCATTGCGCAGCCAGGGTGTGCTCGACCTTTGCATTACCGGTGCGATCATCATCGACCACTGGGGTATTGTGAAGGCGGATATCGGGATCAAGGACGGCAAGATTGTCGGAATAGGCAAAGCCGGTAACCCCGACATCATGGACGGCGTACACCCCGACCTGATCATTGGAGCCTCTACCGAAGTGCATGGCGGCAACGGCTATATTGTTACAGCCGGGGGAATCGACACGCACATTCATTTTATCAGTCCGCAGCAGATCGAAACGGCGCTGTATAACGGCATTACCACGATGATCGGCGGCGGTACCGGCCCGAACGACGGTACCAATGCGACCACCGTAACGCCAGGCAAATGGAACATCCAGAAAATGCTCGAAGCCGCGGACGACTACCCGATGAACCTGGGTTTTTTCGGAAAAGGGAATTCGGCCTCGCTGGAAGCACTGGAAGAGCAGATTGAAGCCGGTGCATTGGGCTTGAAAATCCATGAAGACTGGGGCGCAACACCTGCGGTAATCGACGCGTCGCTGACGATCGCCGACAAGCTGGACGTGCAAGTGGCCATCCACACGGATACCCTCAACGAAGCCGGCTTCCTTGAAGATACTATGAATGCGATCAACGGCCGGGTGATCCACACTTTCCATACCGAAGGAGCCGGCGGAGGCCACGCACCCGACATTATTAAAGCAGCGATGTATCCTAATGTACTGCCCGCTTCGACCAACCCGACGCGGCCTTATACCAAAAATACCATCGACGAGCACCTGGATATGCTCATGGTGTGCCACCATTTGAGCAAGAACATTCCGGAAGACGTGGCCTTCGCCGATTCCCGCATTCGTCCGGAAACGATTGCTGCCGAGGATATTCTGCACGACATCGGCGTGTTCAGCATTATGAGCTCCGATTCCCAGGCCATGGGCCGGGTAGGAGAGGTGGTAACCCGCACCTGGCAGACAGCCAGCAAAATGCGTGAGCAGCGCGGCGAACTGGAAGAGGACAACGGGCACGAAAACGACAACTTCCGGGTGAAACGCTATGTAGCCAAATACACGATCAATCCGGCCATTGCGCATGGTATCTCACAATACGTAGGTTCGATCGAGCCGGGCAAAATCGCGGATCTGGTGATCTGGAAGCCCGCATTGTTCGGTGCAAAACCTGAAATGATCGTGAAAGGCGGCTTTGTGATCGCGGCCAAAATGGGCGACCCTAATGCGTCCATCCCTACGCCGCAGCCGGTGATTTACCGCAATATGTTCGGGGCACACGGCAAGGCGCGGCTGGCTACCTGTGTGAATTTCGTGTCGCAGATCTCGATCGATAATGGTGCGGTGGAATCCTACGGGCTGGGCAAAACGTCGCTGCCGGTGATCGGCTGCCGGAATGTTTCCAAGAAGAATCTGATCCACAACGACAAAACGCCGGTGATCGAGGTAAATCCGGAAAATTACAAGGTAACCGTTGACGGTGTGCATGTAACTTGCGAGCCTGCCGAGAAGCTGCCGCTGGCCCAGTTGTACTTCCTTTTTTAATCGCAACTATCCATTCAGGCCATTCCGGAGGTATCGGCTCCGGGATGGCCCTTAAAAATCTGCAAGATGATTCGCTTAAAAACCCTGACGGTTTTGATGACGGGCTTGCTGTGCCATCTGGCGGCGGCAAACCTCTCGGCGCAACGGTTGAGCGCCACCGACAACGGGCCTAAGGGCCAGTTTATGCTGTACGGTTCACTGGATTATTCCAAAACGAATGGCCCCGGTTACCAAAACAGTACATTCAGCACCAGCCCCGGCGCGGGCATTCCCCTCGGGCTCGGGTATTTTATCAATAACAACGATTTGATCGGCGTTAACTTCGCATTTTCCAGCGAAAAACAATCGGCGACCGACTACCGCATGAAGCAGCGCGAGGCCGGGATCTGGTACAGTCCTTCGATGATGATCGGCGAGCATTTCCTGCTCATCGCGCAGGTGGATGCGCATTACGTATGGGGCGAGCAGGGAATCCGCACGCAGGAGAAGTTTAATGGCTACCGTTTGCGGGCTTATCCCATGCTTGGGGTGCTGCTCGGCAGGGGATGGGCGTTGAAATTCAAGTTCGGGGAGCTATCCAACCTGATGACGAAGCCGAAAGGCGGCGTTTCCACCAACAATTTCACGGCAGGGCTCAGCGGCGCCACATTCGGTACAGGCATTTCCAAAAATTTCAATTTCAAAAAGAGAAAATCATGAGGATTATCAATGATATTCTGGGGAATCTGGCGACCTGGCCGAATGAAGGGCAGGTGATCGATCTCCTTGAAATAGAATGGTTTGAAAGTGCCAAGAAGATTCACAGAAGGTTCACGAACGGGGGCGTCGAAATCGCTATCAAATTCATGCGCGAGGGCCAGCGTCTGCGGCAGAACGATATCGTGTATGCGGACGCCGACCGGATCGTGAGCGTACATATCAAGCCCTGTGAGGTGATTGTAATCTCGCCTGCTACCATGCTGGAAATGGGCACGGTATGCTACGAAATCGGGAACAAACACATGCCGCTTTTTATCGACGACGACCAGGTACTGATGCCTTTCGAGGAACCGATGTTCCGGTGGTTGCAGGCAAGCGGCTACAAACCCGAAAAGCAGGTGAGACAGCTGCTCAACTGGCTGAAATCCAATGTGGAGCCCCACGGGCACGGCGGTGCGGAGCAGTCGCTTTTTTCAAAGATTATTAACCTGGCGTCGTCCGTTTCCAAATAGGTAATATGCAAAAAGAAAAAACGGATTCTTTTCTCGCCGCATTGCTGCATTTGTCGGACCCGACACTGCCGATTGGTGGTTACGTGCATTCCAATGGCCTGGAAACCTACGTGCAGCAGGATATTGTGCATTCCACAGCCACGGCGCGGGAGTTTGTGACGAACATGCTCATGTACAACGTGAAATACAACGACGCTTCCTTCGTGCGCCTCGCGTATGAGGCCGCTGAGGCGGGGAATATCGGCATATTGGTGGAGCTCGACCAGGAATGCAGCGCATTAAAAAGTCCCCGGGAAATCCGCGAGGCGAGCCAGAAGCTGGGTGTGCGGCTGTTGAAGATTTTCCAGCGGAAAAGAAGCTCTACGCTGGCCGACGCATTCGACCGGCAGATTAAGGAAAAAGAGGCGGAGGGCCATTACTGCATTGCATTTGGCCTGTTTGCCCAGCAACTCGGCATTCCGCTGCACGACGCGCTGCTCGCTTTCTATTACAATGCGGCGGCCGGGCTCATTACCAATGCCGTGAAACTGGTTCCGCTCGGCCAGCTCGACGGGCAGGACCTGATGCTCGACCTGCAACCGGTTTTCTACCAGTTAGCGGAAGATACGTTGCTGGTGGACAGAGGGTTGGTAGGTCTATGCAATATCGCATTCGATATCCGCTGCATGCAGCATGAGCGGCTGTATTCGAGATTGTATATGTCTTAAACAAAGTAAAAAGAGCTGACAAAGCCTGTCGTGGGGGAGATCTCCGGCGGGCACCCCTCGCCGGGTGCCCCTCGCCGGGTGCCCGTTTACAGGCGGAAAATCATTTCAAAAAGGAAAATTAACGATGAAGAACGAGAGAGAATATGTGAAAATAGGCGTGGCCGGCCCCGTAGGTTCGGGGAAAACCGCGCTGCTGGAATGCCTGTCGCGCAGGATGATGAACGACTATAACCTGGCGGTGATTACCAACGATATTTATACCAAAGAGGATGCCGAGTTTATGGCGAAAAACAGCTTGCTGCCACGCGAGCGGATCATCGGCGTGGAGACCGGCGGCTGCCCGCATACCGCCATCCGCGAGGATGCCAGCATGAACCTGGAAGCCGTGGACGAGCTCGTAAATCGCTTTCCCGACATTGAAATCATCCTCATCGAAAGCGGCGGCGACAACCTTTCGGCCACATTCAGCCCAGATCTGGCTGATGTCACCATTTTCGTGATCGACGTCGCGGAAGGAGAGAAAATACCGCGCAAAGGCGGGCCGGGCATTACGCGCTCCGACCTCCTGCTGATCAACAAAATTGACCTGGCCCCGTACGTGGGTGCGAGCCTGGAAGTAATGGAGCAGGACGCGCGCCGTATGCGCAAAGGGCAGCCGTTCATCTTCTCGAACCTGCGCTCAGGCGAAGGCGTCGACAGCATTATCGACTGGATCAAGAAGTATGCCCTGCTGGAAGAAATTGAAGAACCCAACCTCGTCAGATAGTGGATTGTAAACTGAGTATCACTGCCGGTGCGCGCGGAGGGAAGTCGTACATGAAAGACGTTTTCGTATCGGCGCCCTTTCGCGTGGTCCCGGTAGGTCAGACGAAATCGGACGGCGCGGCTTATCTGATGGTGATGAGCTCGTCGCCCGGCATTCTGGACGGCGACCATTATGATCTGAAAATCCAAGTCGAGGAAAATGCACGCTTACAGTTGCAGTCGCAATCGTACCAGCGGCTGTTCAACATGGAACGCGGCGCTTCGCAGCTCATGCAAGTGAACCTGGCCGATGGTGCCGCATTTTCCTACATACCGCACCCGGTGGTACCGCACGAAAATTCGACGTTCAAAAGCGTTACGAAAGTTTCGATCGGTGATGAATGCGAGTTTTTAATGAGCGAGATCATCACCTGCGGACGGAAATACCACGGGGAGGTTTTTAAATACAGCCATTTTCAAAATCTGATCGAGATAAGGCATCACCAGAAACTGGTGCTCAAAGACAATGTGCTGCTGCTGCCCGAACTGATGCCGCTGGCAGCCATTGGCCTGCTCGAAGGGTTCACGCATCAGGGGACTTTGATTTATGTAAATACCCGAGCCCAGCCCGTGGATGAGCTGATCGAATGCATTTACGAAATGATGCAGGGCGAGGAGGGTATGCAGTTTGGCATTTCCAAAATCCGGCACGACGGGTTTGTGCTGCGATGCCTGGGCCACGGAGGAGAGCAGCTGTACGACCGTTTCCAAAGTATCCAAAATCTGATCTGGAAAGAAAGCAAAGTTAGTCTCGTATGAATTCAACCCTCATTGTGCTGGCCCTCACGGCCGCATCCATCAGCATTATCCACACGGCGGCGGGGCCGGACCATTATCTGCCGTTCATCGTGCTGTCGCGTTCCCGCAAATGGACCATGGGCCGGACCATATTGCTCACGGTCGCCTGCGGTTTCGCGCACATTTTCAGCTCGGTGCTCCTCGGTTTGGCAGGTGTGTACCTCGGTTGGCATCTGAACAAGATCTCCTGGTTTCAGGATATCCGGGGAGATCTTTCGGGCTGGGCGCTGCTGCTGTTCGGGCTGGGTTACCTGGTTTTCGGGCTGCGGCATGCGTATCTCAACCGCCCGCACAAGCATTTCGACGTGATGAGTGACGAGGTGTATGTGTATGAACACCGGCACGGGGAGGCCGTTATGCCCGGCAACCGGGTGAAGGTGACGCCGCTGGTACTGTTTGTCATTTTTGTCATGGGACCCAGCGAGCCGCTGGTACCGCTGCTGTTCTTTTCGGGTACCAACCGCTCCATGGCCGAAGTAATGGTGCTGATCGGCGTTTTCACGGCTTGTACGGTGCTTACCATGCTCTTTATGGTGCTGCTGGGCTGCTACGGCTACGGTTTTTTCCGGACGGAGCGGCTCGAACGCTACATTCACGTTGTGAGTGGTGTGGCGATCACGTTCTGCGCGACGGGGATGGTGTTTTTGGGATGGTGAGTTAAAAAGGATTTTCAAACAATATTCAACAAAATGGATTTAATAGAAAAAAGAGCCCCCTTTATCTCGGAAACCCTCAAAGGCGTCGGGCAGATCATGTTGCAGGAAAATATCTGGACAGGCCTGCTGTTCCTGGCGGGTATCTTTTACGACGATGCGACAATGGGCGTGGCCGCCATTCTGGCTGCTGCGACCGGCACACTTACCGCTCGTGTTTTGAAGTACGACCCGGCGCAAATCAGCATGGGGCTGTACGGTTTCAGCGCTGCGCTCGTGGGCGTTGCGCTTACGTTCCACTTTCGCGCGGAACCGGTCGTGTGGGTGATGATTATCGCCGGTTCGGTGGCGGCAGCGGTCATTCAGCACTTTTTTATCGAGCGGAAAATCCCGGTTTTTACGTTACCCTTCATTCTCGTGACCTGGGTGCTTGTGTTTTGCCTGCACCATTTTACGGCCATACCGGCGCCGGTTGCATTGGTCGAAACCGGTATGTTCAGCAACGAAGTGAATGATTTTACGACCTCTACCAATGGTTTCGGCGAAGTGATTTTTCAGGGAAGCTTTTTGGCGGGGGTGATTTTTATGGTGGCTGTTTTTATCTCGAACCCCGTGGCGGCATTGTACGGCCTGGCGGGTTCTATCCTGGGCGCCTGGATTGCCCTGCTTTTCGCCGAACCTATTACACAGGTACATATCGGGCTGTTTAGTTTTAATGCCGTGCTCTGTTCCATTGTGTTCGCGGGTGTGAAGCGGAAGGACGGGCTGGTCGCATTTATCGCCTGCACTTTCGCGGTGCTCATTGATATATACCTTTTGAAAGCGGACTGGGATATTCTGACGAAAGCAGGCGGCGTATTAACATTCCCGTTCGTGGTGGGCACCTGGCTGACGTTGCCGATCAGGAAGCTTTTCTATCATTTCAGCAATGAAAATGAAGAATAGGAGAAATTGTCAACAAACTATATTTGAATGAACCGAATGAATGGCCAGTTTTTAATGCGCACGCTCGTTTGTTTTTCCCTGCTGGCGGGAAAGGCGTACGCAGACACCTATGCAGATAGTACCCGGACGACCGATGGAAATGTGCATTTAAGCGACTCTACAGCGATGTTGCTGTCTGCGGTAGTTGTGACGGCCAAATCGCCCGAGGATCACATCATGAAGATCGACCTGAACCGGATCCCGCTCAATACGACGCAGGATTTGCTACGTAAAGTACCGGGCTTATTCATCGCGCAGCATGCGGGCGGAGGGAAAGCCGAGCAGATTTTCCTCCGCGGATTTGACAACGACCATGGAACGGATATCAGCATTTCTGCCGACGGAATGCCGGTCAACATCGTTTCGCATGCCCACGGACAGGGCTATTCGGACCTGCATTTTCTGATCCCAGAGACGGTTGAGAATATCAGCTTCGGAAAAGGAAGCTACTACGCTGAAAAAGGCGATTTCAACACTTCCGGCTATGTGGATTTTCATACTTATGGCCGTTTGAAAAACAATATGGTTCGGCTGGAACGAGGCAGTTTCAATACACTCCGGGCAGTCGGGTTGTTCAACCTGGTCAACAACGAAAAGAGTAACGCGTATGCCGCTGCGGAATACAATTTTACCGACGGGCCATTTGCCGTTAAGCAAAACCTCAACCGGCTGAACCTCTTCGGCAAAGTCGGCAGCAAAATCAGTGAGCGGGATAGCATTAGTGTGACCGGCTCGACATTTTCTTCCAACTGGAATGGCTCGGGACAGATTCCGGTCCGAGCTGTGGCGGATATCGGGAGGTTTGGTTCCGTGGATACGACAGAAGGCGGACATACTTCCCGCACGAACCTGATCCTGAACTGGAACCACCGGGTCGACGATAAATCCAGCTGGCGAAATACATTCTACTATGCCAAATACGATTTCGAACTCTTCTCCGATTTTACATTTTACCTCGTGCATCCCCATGCAGGGGATGAAATACAGCAGACCGATAACCGGGATATTTACGGTGCCAACTTTCAGTACCAGCACGATTTCGATTTTGCCAACAGCACATTGCAGCTCACGGCCGGGACCGGCCTCCGCTACGATAATATCCATGAACTGGGATTGAGCTACGTCACCCAGCGGGAAACGCTCAACGAGCGCCTCGCCTGGGGTACCGCTTCGGAAACGAACCTGAATGCGTTTGCGTCGGCATCCTGGCTAGCCGGCCGGTGGAACTTGAATCCCGGTCTGCGGTTCGATTGGTTCAATTTCAGTTATTACGACAAGCTCATACCCCAAAAAGGCCAGCAAGGAGCACAGGCGGCACGTGTGAGCCCGAAGCTCAATGTTTTCTACAATGTGAACCCGACGATGCAGCTTTTCGTCAAATCAGGACTGGGCTTTCATTCGAACGACGTTCGTGCAGTGGTGGCGCAGAATGGGAAGGAAATCCTGCCCTGGTCGGTGGGGGCCGACCTCGGCACGATCTGGACGCCGGCGCCCGGGTTCATATTTATTCCCACGCTTTGGTATAGCTTCTTGCAGAATGAATACATTTGGAATGGAGACAGCTACGGTACGTCGGACATTGGAAGTACACGCAGGGTGGGAGTGGATCTGACGTTCCGGTACCAGCCTTTTCAATGGTTATACCTGGATTCGGACGTAAACCTGGCCAGGCCGCGGCTGACGGGCGAAGAGCGGGGCAACGACTACGTTGACCTCGCGCCAACGATGACCAGTACCGGAGGCATTGCGTTTACGTTTCATAACGGGCTCACGGCCAATTTGAGGTACAGGTACATGCACGACAGGCCTGCGACGCAGGATAAGCGCATTATTGCCAATGGCTATTTTGTGAATGATTTGATTATGAGTTATCAAAAGAAAGGCATGGTGCTGAGCTTTCAGATACAGAACCTTTTTGATACGAAATGGAATGAAGCGATGTTTGCGGCAACGACACGACTGAAAGGAGAACCGGCCGGCGGATATGACCAGCTGACATTTACACCGGGGACTCCGTTCTTTTTGAAGGCGGGCGTTGCATTCAGGTTTTAATTAATGAGAAACGATCCAATATCTGCGGAGCTATGAGCGACACAATCAAGATGCTGTCAAACTTTGAATACAAAAGTTTGTTCCTGCCCGGGTTATCGGAAAAGATCTATTTCAACAATTCAAAACTGCAATTATATCGGATCGAAAACTACCTTCGAAATATATTGATCCCGGTCCTTCCATACCGGACCACTTTCAATTTTATCATTTTTGTGACTAACGGGAGGATCAAGCAGCAGTTGGAAATCTCCGAATATGAGATCAATCCGGGTTCCGTGCTGCTGATCAAGCAAGGCAGCATTACCCGCACGCTGGAAATTTCGGAAGACACGGAAGGCTTTTTTATTGTATTTGAAAATGAGCTGCTGGAAAACATCTCCCTCGATAAAAGTACCGATTACCATTTCTTCAAAACATCACCGTATGCCATGCTGTCCAAACCGACCGAGAACTGGATGTCGCATTTGCTCCGACTGCTCGAACTGGAACTGGGCTCCAACGACAGCATCGAAATCAGCGGGTTGTTATTGAAAGCTGCATTAATGAAAATGAGGCCCGATCAATCGCTGGAAGAGGCGTCTATCAAAAGGACTTTCTATATCACGCTGCAATTCAAAGACCTTGTCCAGCGATACCATCAAACGGAGAAGAAGGTATTGTTTTATGCCAACAAGCTCTCTATTTCCGAAAATTATCTTTGTAAATGCATTAAGGAAACAACCGGCAAGCCTCCCAAGCAATGGATCGGCGAGTTAAGCATATTGCATAGCCAGATCCTTCTTCAGGACATCAGCAAGGATATTTCCAGTATTGCTTTCGAGCTCAACTTCCAATCTACGTCCTACTTCACTCGGCAGTTCAAACAATTTACCGGGATG
>DATMSL010000587.1:0-4040 GCA_035565435.1 Dyadobacter sp.
GGCGCACGGTGGGTCATGCTCACATCTTCGCGTATTTTCTGCTGCGTCCTGTATTTCCAGTCGTTCTCGTGCTCGTAGCGGGGATCGGGTATAAAGGGCATCTTGGCCATCTTGGTGACCGTTATGGTCGGAAAATGGTAATCCACCTCGACACTGCCCAAGAGCAGGTAGCATCCGCCTCCCTGAAAAGGGTACGACGCCAGGCTGTCGGTAAAATGAGCCGTATCAAAAAGCTGCCCTTGGGCATCTATCCAGGTCCCGAAATACATGGCGCCCATCTTGGTGGGCACATGCTTGCGCGAGATCAGATAGGCCAGCATGCGCACCTGTTTTTTATGATGGTCCAATAGGTCCTTTGCCATCACATTGCCCCTGAAAGGAGTCTGAAGCAGGTCAAAGGGGGAGCAGGAGACCGGAAAGCCCAGAAGCTCGATCTCATCAAAGGCATCTTCAAAAGCGGAGCGTTCCAGCTCGGGCAATACAAATTCCTTTACAGGTTCCTGAAGCAGCATAGGGCTGCGGTTCTCAGGCTTGAAGTTTACCAGGATCAGACGGGCAATGACCAGCAGCTGGTTTTTTGTTTTTCCCGTGAACCGGAATGCGCCGATGAAAATCAGGATCTGTATGGCCTCAATGCCGATGGGTATGCGGTTGATGAAATCCTCCAGCGACTTGTAAAGCCCGTTTCTTTCCCGTTCCTGCTGGATCAGAAGGGCTGTTTTGGATTCAAGGCTCTGCAGGTGCATGAACCCCAGATATACATCAGACCCGTACAGCGTGGTTTCCAATTCGCTTCTGTTCACGCAGGGGTTGTGCACTGCGGCACCCGACATCCTTGCTTCATGCACATACACTTCGGTGCGGTAAAAGCCGCCCTGATTGTTGATCACCGCCACCATAAACTCGATGGGATAATGCACTTTCAGATACAGGCTCTGATAGCTTTCCACGGCATAGGAGGCAGAGTGCGCCTTGCAGAAGGAATAGCCGGCAAAGGACTCGATCTGGCGGTATATTTCCTGGCTGAGCGCCATGGGATGCCCCTGAGCCGCGCAGGATGCAAAAAAGTTGTCCTTTACCTTCTGCAGCGCCGCTTTGGAACGGCCTTTTCCCGACATGGCACGGCGCAGGATATCCCCGTCGGCAGCCGGAAGCCCGCCGTAATGCAGGGCAATTTTGATGACATCTTCCTGATATACCATAATGCCGTAGGTTTCCCCGAGCTGCTCTTCGAACACCGGATGGAAATATTCAAACCTGTCGGGATGATTGTGCCTGAAGATGTATTCCTTCATCATTCCGGACTGCGCCACTCCGGGCCGTATGATGGAGGAGGCGGCCACAAGGGTTTTATAGTTGTCGCATTTCAGGCGGCGCAGCAGCCCGCGCATGGCTGGGCTCTCGATATAAAAACAGCCTATGGTCTTTCCCATTGACAGATAGCTGTTGCAGCTTTTCTCGTCCTTCGAAATCGTGGTGTCACGTATATTCAGTCTTACGCCCTGATTTTTCTCAATCAGCTTAACGCTGTCGTCAATATGTCCGATCCCGCGCTGGCTCAGGATATCAAACTTTTCAAGCCCGATATCTTCCGCCGTATGCATATCAAAAAGCACTATGGGAAAGCCCTTGGGAGGCATCTCCAGCACGGAATAATTGGTGATGGGCTCCTCGGAAATCAGGATGCCGCACGAATGCATGCTTCTCTGGTTGGGGTATTTCTCCAGCATCATGCCGTACTGCTGCACTTCGCGGACCACTTCATTTGCGGGATGCAGGGTCATCGGGTTTTTGGCCAGCGCATCCAGTTCTTCTTTTGGAAGCCCGAAAACCTTGCCCACCTCACGGAATATGGAGCGGTATTTGAATTCCACATTGGTGCCGCAGAAAGCCACATGTTCATAGCCATAACGGGAAAAGATATATTCCAGGATCACGTCGCGTTCCTTCCAGCTCCAGTCGATATCAAAATCCGGAGGGCTCTTGCGGTTCAGGTTCAGAAAACGCTCAAAATACAGGTCGAGTTCCAGAGGACAGATATCGGTGATGCCAAGACAGTAGGCGATGATGCTGTTGGCGCCGCTTCCTCTCCCTATATGCAGAAACCCCTGGGAATTGCTGAAACGGATGATATCCCATGTGATTAAGAAATAACCGCTGAATTCCAGCTGGTCAATTACCTTAAGCTCGCGGAACATCCTTGATTTCGCTTCTGCATTGTGCTGCCCATAGCGCCATTCCAGCCCCTGCTGGGCAAGGGTGGTCAGAAGCTGCAAGTCGTCTTTTTTATTGTTGGTATAGTATTTCTTGTTTTTCGGCGTTTTGAAATCAAACTCAAAATTGCACTGCCCAATAATCATTTCCGTATTGGAAATAATCTGCGGATAGTCTTCATAACATTTTAGGATCCTCTCCATATCCACCATAACCTCTGTCTGCCTGCAGTGATCTGATGCAGAAAGGCGCGAAAGGATCACATTCAGGTCAACAGCACGCAGTATCTTATGCAATTTGTATTCCGTTTTGGTGCGGAAGGTAACAGGCTGCAGAACGACCATCTTGTCTATTCTGGTCTTCCAGCCGCTCAGCACAAGCGCCTGTCGCTGTTCGGGGCGCAGGCCGATGAATTCATGTTCCTTTAGAACTGCGGGCACATTCTCCAAAGGATAGATTACAAAAACATTTTCAAAGTCGGGAGCAGATAAAGGAAGCACTGTATTCTCAAAATTATACCGGGTCAGAAAGCGGTTCATCTCGGCAAGGCCTGCCGCATTTTTTGCCAGCCCGATATAGCGCAGTTTATGTTCTGAGCGGAATTCCATCCCTACAACCGGTTTGATGCCCGCAGCCTGGCACCCCTTTATGAAATCATAAATCCCTGTCACGGTATTGATATCAGTGAGTGCCATAGCCCTGACACCCAAGGCCGCAGCCTTGGATATCAGGTCCTCAAGCGGTATGGTGCCATAACGCAGGGAGTGGAAGGAATGGCAGTTGAGATACATGATTTATTTTTTGCGTTTTAGAATTTCATTTTTGGTATTGGGTTTGAAGGAGGCTCCTGCGCACCGCATCACCGCATCAAAGCCGTAGCGGTTTTTCATACGGTCCATGGCCTGATAGAGTGCCAGCATTTCTTCGGTATCATTGAACAGGTCGATCTGATATGTGCCGCGCACCAGTCCGCTGAAACGCACCCCGATCAGGCGCAGCCTCATCCGGCGCTGGTAGAGCCTGCCAAAAAGATCCATTGCGGTCTGGGTCAGCAGATGGTCGGCAGAGGTATACTGGACCCTGCACTGCTTGGTTTCGGTATCAAAATTGGCGTACCGGATCTTGACCGTTACGGTCGAGGTCAGCCACTGCTCGGATCGCAGCTGATAGGAAAGCTTCTCGACCATCCCAAGGATAACCCTTCCCAGTTTATCGATATCGATTGTATCCTGGGAAAAAGTGTGTTCGGTGGAGATCGACTTTCTTTCCGTGTAGGGCTCCACGGGATTATTGTCAATGCCGTTCGCTTTTTTCCAGAGTTCGATCCCGTTCTGGCCGATCATACGCTGCAGGGCCTCGGCGGGCATTTCCGACAGGGTCTTGATGGTGCGGATTCCGATGCGGGAGAGCAGCTGGAAGGTCTTGTCACCCACCATCGGGATCTTACGGATCGAGAGCGGGTTTAAAAAAGACTGCACCAGATGTTCTGGGATCTCCAGGTTCTGCTTCTGTTTTCCTTCACCGGTTCCGATCTTGGATACCGTTTTATTGATGGAAAGGGCAAAGGTGAGGGGAAGTCCTGTTTCCTTTGTGATGCGGCGGGCCAGCTCGTCGGTCCATTTGTAGCTTCCGTAGAATTTGTCCATTCCGGTAATGTCCAGATAGAATTCGTCAATAGAGGCTTTCTCGACCACTGGGGCTTTTTCCTGAATGATTTCGGTCACATCATGTGAAAGCCTTGAATAGAGTTCCATATCACCTTTCATGACTTTGGCCTGCGGGCACAGCCTGAGCGCCATCTGGATCGGCATGGCAGAACGTACCCC
>DATMSL010000588.1:0-8277 GCA_035565435.1 Dyadobacter sp.
AACCCAAGTGGCTGGATTTGTTGATGTTATGTTAATAAATACTTAACATAACAGACTGTATTTAACCGGATTTTTGCGTTTCCCAGGCGGGTTTTGCCTGTTGCATTCTTTTCTCACCTATAACAACCTAAGTGCTCATGATCAAAAAATTCTACTTATGCTTCCGGCTGAGTATTTTCAGAAGAAGCGCGTACACAGGGCTGATGCTCACGGGGCTGCTCTACTGCCACGCAGGCATTGCCCAGTCGGTGGTTACCGGGCAGGTAACCTCCGACGATGACAAGCTGCCGCTGGCCGGTGTGAGTGTGATCGAAAAAGGAACTAACAATGGTACGGTTACGGATTCGAACGGGAAATATCAGATCAATGTCAAGGGAGCGAATTCGGTGCTGACGTTCTCGTTCCTGGGCTACGTATCGCGCGATGTGACGGTGAATGGCCGTTCTATCGCAGATGTAGTACTTTTTGCAGATCAGAAGCAGTTGCAGGAAGTGGTAGTAACGGCTTTGGGTATCAAAAAAGACGTCCGTAAGCTCGGTTACGCAGTGCAGGAGTTGAAAGGCGAAAGCATCGTGACGGCACGTGAGACCAACATTGTGAACCAGTTAGCGGGTAAAGTGGCCGGTGTAACGGTAGTAGGAAGTCCGTCGGGCATCGGTGGTTCCGCCCGTGTGACGATCCGCGGCGAACGGTCGGTGGATTTGAACAAAAACCAGCCGCTGTACGTGATCGACGGGGTGCCTATCAGCAATTCCATCACTGGCGGCTCGGGACAGGGCAACCTCGAAGTCGACTTCGGGAATGGCGCGAGCTTCATCAACCCCGACGACGTGGAAACGATGAGCGTGCTGAAAGGACCTGCCGCAGCTGCACTTTACGGTTCCAGGGCTGCCAACGGGGTGATCCTCATCACGACCAAATCTGGCAAAGGCAATAAAGGCATTGGTGTCGAAGTAAATAGCAACACCACTTTCGAGCGTGCCTTGAAACTGCCTGAATATCAAAACAAATATGGCCAGGGTAATGGTAACGGGGGCGATTTCGCATTTGTGAACGGAGCCGGTGGCGGCCTTACCGACGGTACCGACGAAGGCTGGGGACCTGAATTCAAAGGCCAGAGCTACCCGCAATACAACTCGCCGCGCACGCTGAACGGGCAGGCAATCCCTTTCCTCGGCGGCGACCTGAATGCACCGGCCGGAAGCGTTATTACACCAACTCCCTGGCTGCCAGACGTAGACGGATTGAAAAACTTCCTCCGCACCGGCCGTACACTGACCAACAATATCGCGTTGATCGGCAACAACGATCAGGGGAGCTTCCGCTTGTCGTATACCAATCTGGATCAGACCGGTATCGTGCCTAATACGGATCTGAAACGCCATACTGTCTCACTGAGTGCGGGTTACAACCTTACCAAGAAGTTTTCGGCCAAGACATTCGTGAGCTATATCAAAAGCGCGAGCGGTAACCGTCCTTCGATCAGCTATGGTACCGAAAGCATTATGTACCTGTTCAACTGCTGGCTGCCGCGTTCGGTGAAGGTTTCGGACATGGAACGTTTATGGATGAACGGGCTGGAAGGCCGGCGCCAGTTCAGCTGGAACTACAATTACCACGATAACCCTTACCTGACGGTTTACGAGAACACGAATGGACAGGATGTGAACCGCATTATCGGTAACGTGATCCTGAAATACGATTTCACCGAATGGCTGAGCCTGCAACTGCGCACAGCGACCGACTGGGGCAACGAGCGCCGCGAATATCGCCGCGCATTCAGTACCCAGCGTTTCCCGTTCGGGCAGTACCGCGAGGTGAAAGTGAATACGGAGGAGCGTAACACCGACTTCCTCTTGTCGTTCAACAAGGATATTAACAAGGATTTGAATGTGTCGGCTACGTTCGGTGGCAACCAGAACCGCCAGAGCTCGATTTACGACGAGGAAAATGCGGGCCAGCTGAACCTGCCCGGCATTTATAACCTCACCAACTCGCGTATTGCGCTGGTAGCTTCGCAAAGCAAGGTGGGCAAGCGGATCAATAGCTTGTACGGTTCGGCGTCGGTGTCATTCCGCAATTACCTGTTCCTGGACATCACCGCGCGAAACGACTGGAGCAGCGCATTAACGCTCCCGACAGCCTTGAAAGCGTTCGGAACCGAAAACAACTCGTATTTCTATCCGTCGGTAGCTTTGAGTGCCGTAGTGAGCGATATGGTGAAGCTTCCGGAAGTGATTTCTTTTGCCAAAGCCCGTGCTAGTTTCGCGCAGGTAGGTAATGATACCGACCCGTTTACATTCACGCAGGCCTATAACCCGAGCACGCCCTTCGGAAGCTCGCAGATTTACGGTGAAACAGATCGTTTGGCCAACCTGAACCTGAAACCGGAGATCAGTACCGCTTATGAAATCGGTGCAGACCTGCGTTTCTTCAAGAACCGCGTCGGTCTGGACTTTACCTACTATCAAAGCAAAACCAAGAACCAGATCCTGCAAATCCCGCTTTCGCAAACGACGGGCTACAATGGCCGTTTCTTCAATGCGGGTGAGATCAAAAACTGGGGTTTTGAAACGATGTTGAACGTTACTCCTTTGGAAATCAACGATTTCAAATGGAATATCGGGATCAATTTCTCGGCCAACCGCAGCAAGGTGCTCGAATTGTCCGACGGCATTACCAACTTCGTGATGGCGAGCAAGGGCGTGAGCATCGAGGCACGCGTGAACGAGCGGATGGGGGATATGTACGGGATCGCATTCGCCCGTGTACAAAATACCAGCGCTTCATTGCCGTATTACGACGCAACCGGTCAGAACGTAGGACAGATCGTTTACAAAGACGGTCGCCCGGTACCGACTACCAACGTTCAGAAAATGGGTAACTATAATCCCGACTGGCTCGCCGGTATTTCCAATCAGTTCAACTACAAGAATGTGAAATTCAGCTTCCTGTTTGATGTCCGCCACGGAGGCAAAATCTTCTCTGAAACACAAGTGGTTGGCCGTGAGGGTGGTATCATCAAGGAAACCCTCGAAGGTCGTGCGGATGGCTACGACCTGAGCAAACCCGGCAACGGGGTGATCGGCGACGGCGTGGTGCAGAATGCAGATGGTACTTTCAGCAAAAACGACGTGAAACTGACTGCCCGCGCATGGCATACGGCCTTCACAGGCGGCCGTAATATCGCCGAGGGGGTAATGTACGACGCATCGTTCGTGAAACTGCGCGAAGTGCAGCTGGGCTATTCCATCCCGAACCGCTTGCTGGGCAAATCGCCGCTGAAAAACATCACGGTTTCATTCGTGGCGCGCAACCTTGCATTGTGGTCGAAAGTGCCGCATGTGGATCCCGAAACAATGGCCTACAACGGCGGGACTGCATTGCCGGGTATCGAATATATGTCGATCCCTTCGAGCCGCAGCTATGGTTTCAATGTAAGTTTCAAACTGTAAATTTCAATTGGAGAACAATGAAAAAGCTACTTCCGATATACATCATGGCAGCGCTGACTTTATCAGCGGGGTCGTGCACCAACGACTTTGAGGAGATTAACACCAACAATAACGTTCCGAACGACGTCACGCCCGACCTGCTCCTTGCCGGCGTGATCCGGAACATGGTGAACAGCCAGGTGAACGACGCCTGGGGCATTGGCAACATCGTGGTGCAGCACCATGCAAAAATCCAGTTCGTAAACGAGGACCGCTACCTGTGGGGCCAGCAAAACAGTATTTGGGACAACGTGTACGGCAATATGCGCAATGTCAAAAACATCCTCGACCAAGTGGGTACCGACGACGCCAATGCTTACAAAGGCATTGCGCTGATCCTGAAATCGTGGATGTTCGCATTGGCGGCCGATGCTTACGGTGATATTCCCTATACCGAAGCGACAAAGGGTAAAACCGACGGTGTTTATTTGCCCAAATACGATACACAGGAGAGTGTTTACGCGGGAGTGCTGGCTGACCTTAAAACTGCCAACGATATCCTCGCAAACAGCTCCACAGCCGTTTCCGGCGATATTCTCTTTGGCGGCGGTACCGGCTCGCTAATCAAATGGCGGAAACTTGCGAACTCGCTTCGCCTGCGCTACCTGATGCGCATCTCGAAGCAAAAGGATGTGAAGGCTGACATGCAGGCGATCCTTGCTGATCCTGCGAAGACCCCGATTTTCGAGGGGATTCAGGACAATGCCGAACTGAAATATCTTGCTGCCGCGCCGAACCAGTGGACGCTTTATGGAGCACGTGTGGGTTCGTTCGACGAGTTCCGCGTGAGCAAGACGCTCAGTGACCGCCTGACGGCTTTGAAAGACCCTCGCCTGATGGTTTTCGGTCGTCCGTCGCAGTCGTCGGTAACGGCTGGCAAGCCGGTTATTGAGGGGGTGCCCAATGGCTTGGGAGATGTGCCCGCATTGAACTACAATGGCGGTCCGCAAGGTGTTTCGCGCGTGGGTTACACGTTCGCGTGCCTCGTGTGCAACGACCCCGGCCAGGCGCCGCCGGATCCTGCAGCGGCGCGCGGAATCATCATGAACTATTCCGAATTGCAGTTCATTCTCGCGGAAGCGCGCGAAAAGGGCTGGATTACCACCGGTACTGCGGAGAGTTATTATACCAAAGGGATCCAGAGTAACTTTGATTACTGGAAAAGCGTGGTACCGTCGTCATACGGGATTAATGTAACGCCGGATCCGTCTTATTTTACGCAACCCGCTGTGGCTTACACTGGTACGAGTACGGAGAAACTGGGCAAAATTGCATTACAAAAATGGGTTGCCTACTATTTCAACGGCCTCGAAGCATGGTTCGACTGGCGCCGCACGGGCATGCCGGAGATCAAACCAGGCCCCGATAACCTGAACCAGAACCGCGTTCCGGTACGATTCATTTATCCATTGTCGGAACAATCCCTGAACGGCGCCAACCGCGAAGAAGCGGTGAAACGGCAGGGGACGGATGATTTGAATACCAGGACGTGGGTGGCGAAATAAGGAACGTCAGGTGTAGTCAGGTTTAGTCAGATGTAGTCAAGTTTAGTCAGGTTTGGTCAGGTGTAGTCAAGTTTAGTCAGGAGTAGTCAAGTTTAGTCAAGTGTTGTCAAGTGTAGTCAAGTGTGGGTGATTGCGAATAATCAACGACAATTGTAGTTATAAAGCATGACCACACCTGACCACACCTGACCACATCTGACTACACCTGACTACATCTGACCACACCTGACCACACCTGACTACATCTGACCACATCTGACTACACCGTTCTTCCAAAAATCAATGCGCTTCCAGCCAGTTAGCACCGACTCCAATTCCCGTTTCCATTCTCACGGCCATAGGGATCGCGTTTCGCATCAATTCATCCACTTTCTCTTTGAGCAAATCGATTTCGCTGTAATGCGCGTCGAAGACCAATTCGTCATGCACTTGCAGGATCATGCGGGATTTGAGCTTTTCCTGCGCCATAAAATCATGGATGTTAATCATCGCAACCTTAATCATATCGGCCGCTGAGCCCTGGATCGGGGCGTTGATCGCGTTTCGTTCGGCATAACCGCGGTTGGTCTGGTTGCGGGAATTGATATCCGGCAGGTACCGGCGGCGACCGAGGATGGTTTCTACGTACTCGCGCTCACGGGCGTCGTTCACGACCTTGTCCATATATCCCTTCACAGCCGGGAATTCCTCGAAATAGGCACGGATGATCTCGCTCGCTTCCCCGCGCGGAATACCCAGGCGCTGCGCAAGACCGAATGCAGAAATGCCGTAAATGATCCCGAAATTGACCATTTTGGATTTCCGGCGCATATCGGAAGTCACTTCTTCTAGCGGTACCTGGAACACCTTGCTAGCGGTTGTCGCGTGAATATCGCGCCCTTGGTTGAAGGCCTCGGTCATGCTCGCATCACCACTGAATGCCGCCATAATACGCAGCTCGATCTGCGAGTAATCCGCGGAAAGGATCTGGAAATCGTCGGAATCGGGTACGAATGCCTTGCGGATCTCGCGCCCGCGCGGCGTGCGGATCGGGATGTTTTGCAGGTTCGGGTTCGTGGAGCTCAGACGCCCGGTGGCCGCAACGGCTTGGTTGTAAGAGGTATGGATACGGCCTGTGCGGCTGCTTACCATCGTAGGTAATGCATCCACGTAAGTCGATTTGAGTTTCTGCAACTCGCGGTAATCCAGTATTTTACGGGCAATGAGGTGGTTCGCTTCGAGGTCCGAGAGAATTTCTTCACCTGTCGCGTACTGCCCGGTTTTAGTCTTTTTCGGCTTTTCGATCAGCTTCATTTTCTCGAAAAGGATCTCGCCGAGCTGCTTCGGAGAGCTGATATTGAACGATTGGCCCGCGGCCTCGTAAATCTCGGATTCAGTCTGGCGGAGGTCGGATTCCAGCACTGCCGACATCTCTTTCAATGCATTGATATCCAGCCTCACACCGGTGTTTTCCATGGAAGCCAGTACTTTCGTCAGCGGCATTTCCACTTCATGGAAGAGTTTCGCCGCATTTACTTTCGGCAGTTCGCGACTAAAAATCGTATTGAGCTGGAAAGTAATGTCGGCGTCTTCCCCGGCATATTGCGTGATTTCAGGAATCGCTACATCGCGCATATTGCCCTGTTTTCCGCCTTTGTTACCGATGAGCTCGGTGATCGACACCGGTTCGTAATTCAGGTAGGAAGCGGCCAGAATGTCCATTCCGTGGCGCTTATCCGGTTGCAGCAGGTAATGCGCTAGCATGGTGTCGCTCAGTTTGCCACGGACATCGATGCCGTAATTTTTCAGCACCAGCAGGTCATACTTGATGTTCTGGCCGATCTTTTCAATGTTTTCATTCTCGAAAACACCCCGGAAATGCTCGACGATCTCCTGTGCTTTGGCCTGGTCGGCGGGGACAGGAATGTAAAACGCTTCCCCGGCGAGATACGAAAACGACAGTCCTACCAGCTCGGCATCAGTGGTATCGAGCGAAGTGGTTTCGGTGTCGAAGCAAAAAGCTTCCTGCAAGCCCAGGTAATGCGCGAGGCTGGTCATGAGCTCGGGCGTATCCACGGTGTGGTAGCGGTGGAAAGTATTGGCAATGGTCCGTTTCGACGTTGGAATGCGGATTTCGTCGGTGTCCTCGATCAATTCGCCGTCGGCCAGATCACCGCTCACGACCGCCGGTTGCTGGCCAATTTCTTCCGTTGGATTACCGAAAATATCTAGCTGGCCTTTGGAAGCGGCTTTGCGTGCCTGTGGAGCGCCTGTGCGTGCGCCCGGAGCAGGAGCTCCGAGCGATCCGGCAGGAGCTCCGCCCGAACCACCCAGAACGCGGGTTTTCAGGGTTTTGAATTCCAGTTCGTCGAATAACTCGGCGATGAGTTCTGCGTTCGGCGCACAGATGGTCAGGTCTTCGGCGTCGAATGGCACGGGTACTTTGCAATCGATTGTCGCAAGTTGCTTGCTCAAAATGGCCTTATCGAAGTTCTCGCGTACTTTTTCTCCGAGTTTTCCCTTAATTTCATCGGCGCGTGTGATCAGGTTTTCGATCGTATCATATTCCTGAATGAGTTTCTGAGCTGTTTTTTCGCCCACGCCGGGAATGCCCGGGATATTGTCGACCGCGTCGCCCATCAGACCGAGAATGTCTATCACCTGGTCGATGCGCTGGATTTGCCAGCGGTCGAGTATTTCCTGAACGCCCAGCACTTCGGCGCCTTTGCCGAGGAATGCGGGCTTGTAGATGTGTACGTATTGTTCGACCAATTGCCCGTAATCCTTGTCGGGCGTCATCATGAAAACCTCGAAACCTTCCCGCGACGCTTCCTTGGCGATGGTACCAATGATATCGTCGGCCTCATACCCGTCCATTTCGAGAATGGGAATGCACATGCCTTTTAGCAGGCGCTTCACAAGGGGAATGGCGACAGTAATATCCTCGGGCTGTGCCTCGCGCTGGGCTTTGTACGCCTCGAACTGCACATGGCGGAAAGTAGGCGCGGCAGTATCGAATGCAACGCCGATATGAGTTGGTTTCTCTTTTTGCAGTACTTCGAGCAGTGTGTTCGTGAAGCCGAAAACGGCGCTGGTATTCAGTCCTTTTGAAGTGATGCGTGGCGCCTTGATGAACGCGAAATGCGCCCTGTAAATCAAGGCCATAGCGTCCAGAAGGAATAGCTTGTGAACGGGTTTTTCCATGAGGTAAGTTTATGATCGAAACTCAAATATAATGCAACTACCGCCACGGAAGGGGTTTGCCGGCGGTTTTTTGTGGATTTGCAAGAGAAGTATTG
>DATMSL010000589.1:0-6666 GCA_035565435.1 Dyadobacter sp.
AGAAACCTGTGACGAAAGGCCCGGACACCCGCCCGAACATCATTCTGATTATGGTCGATGACCTGGGTTACTCCGATATCGGCGCCTACGGTTCCGAAATCAAGACTCCGAATATCGACCAACTGGCTGGCGAGGGTATCCGGTTTCGTGAGTTTTATAACAATTCCATTTGTGCGCCTACGCGGGCCTCGCTCATTACGGGCCAGTACCCGCATAAGGCCGGAGTAGGGTATTTCAATGTGAACCTGGGCTTGCCGGCTTACCAGGGCTACCTCAACAAGGAATCACTTACATTTGGCGAGGTGCTGCGCAATGCAGGTTACAGCACCTTGCTGAGCGGCAAATGGCACGTCGGTAACGACAGTATCGCGTGGCCTAACCAGCGAGGTTTCGATCGTTTCTATGGGTTTATCAATGGCGCTAGCAACTATTATGATATTGGTAAATACGGCAAAGGCCCGGCGGTGGAGCTGGTGGAGAACAACAAGCGCATCAACCTTCCACCGGACAAATACCTCACCGACGAGATCACCGACCACGCGCTCGGCTTCCTTGACGAGCAAAGCAAAACAGCCAAACCATTCTTTTTGTACCTGGCTTACAATGCGCCGCACTGGCCGCTGCAAGCGCCCGAATCGGATATTGCCAAATACAAAGGCCGGTACAGCATTGGCTGGGATTCACTGCGCAGCGAGCGTATCCAGCGCCAGAAAGCATTGGGTATCGCCGATCCGAAACAGGCCATAGCGGTCCGCGACAAGGATGTAACCCCGTGGGACAATGTTCCTTATGATGAAAAACTGCTTTGGGAGCGTAAGATGGAGATTTACGCGGCGATGGTCGACCGGGTAGACCAGAACATCGGTAAGCTCCGTGAAAAACTGAAAGCATTGAAAAAGGACGATAACACCCTGATTGTCTTTATTTCCGATAACGGCGCGCAGGGTGGTTATGCAGGTGCGTCGCCACGCCGGCCACAGCGCAATACCGGCCCCGCAGGCACTGCAGGTTCGTATGTGTACCAGGATCAGCCCTGGGCGTATGTTTCCAACACGCCGCATTCTGCCTACAAAAACAATATGCACGAGGGAGGCATCAGCGCACCTTTCATCGCCTGGTTTCCTAAACAAATCACAGGCGGGCAGATCGTAAAAGGTACCGGTCACCTGATCGACCTCGCACCGACTTTCTATGACCTGGCCAAAGCGACGTATCCGGCTACTGAGAAGGGCATTAATATCAACCCGCTTCCGGGAAAGAGCCTCGTACCTGTGCTTACGGGTAAGGCTGGCGAGGTAGATCGTGGAGACGAACCGATTTTCTGGGAACGTGCCGGTAACCGCGCCGTGAGGAAAGGTAAATGGAAAATCGTTTCGACTTACCCGGCCTACAAATGGGAGTTGTACGACCTGGAAACAGATCGCGGCGAAACCACCGACGTAGCCTCGGTGAACCCTAACGTCGTGGATCAGCTCTCGTCGGATTATTTCCGCTGGGCCGAAAAAACCGGGGTTGTGGATTACGAGAAGATCAAACCCGCAAACCCGATCGGCGCGCCGGCTGAACGGCCTAACCGTAGGCCGCCTACTTTTTAAGATCGGCGGGCTGGTGCAAATCTGACGTTCGAGCAAATCTCCTGATTTGCACACATTATTCGCAGGCCTCTGGCCGGTCCAAACAGCAATTTTACTGTAATGACCGGCCGGAGGCCTGCGAATGCCAGGTCACGAAGGAAGACCTTCGCACCAGTTGATTTCTTTTCAAAATCACTCCGTTGGCGCATACCCGAACTGCTTCTTGAATGCAAACCCGAAATGCGAGAGGTTTTCGAACCCGGCTTCCAGGTAGACTTCCGATGGCCTGCGTTTCTTTTCCCGGATGAGGTAATGCGCTAGGTCGAGCCGTTTTTCGGTGAGCCATTTCTGTGGCGTGGTCTGGAAAGTCCTTTTAAAATCACGCTTGAACGTGGTCAGGCTGCGGCCGGTGAGGTAGCCGAATTTACTCATGGGCAGATTGTACATGTAATGCTGCTCCATGAAATCGGCGAGGTTGATTTTGCCCGGCTGTCCGAAGTCTGCCAGTAAATGATCGATATCGGGCGCGAGCGTTCTCAGAATGGTAATGGCCTCTTCTATTTTAATGGCCGCCAGCGCTTCCGGCAGCGGGTCGCGGAGGTCGAAATAGTGGACCAACGACGCCAGGCAGCTTTGCAGCAACGGGTGTTTGCCGAATGTCCGGAACCCGGGTTTGGGTACCGGTTCTACTTCTACCTTATTTTTGGCATAATAGGCTTCCAATCGTTGCGAGGTTAAATGCATAACGACCGATTGATGAGGCAAGCCGTCCTTCGGATAATTGATTACGGTTACCAGCTCATGTCTCGGAAAGAAAAGCGTATCTCCCGCGCCGAATAAGTGCGTTTGTCCGCGCTGAACGATCTTCGTTTCTCCTGAAATAAACCAGACCAGCAAATGCTCCTCAAAAAGCACGTCGCTTTTGTGAAAATGCTCCGTAAAACCGGAGATTTTTAGGTCGGGGTGAATGTAATGCGCCTCGTGTGCCACGGTTATTAATTGATTTCAAAACTAATGCCTGTCATCTGCTCACTCAAAGTCCAAAGCCTGCGGGCATTTTCCGGGTTGATGGAGTAGGGTTTCACGCCTCGTAATGTCCATGGCTGGTCGTAGCGGTGCTCGATGTTGCCATTATCGATCTGGGAAATATCTGCATTCTCGCAATACAATCCGCCGAGGTTTTCCAGCTGCGGACTGGTGGCGCACCAAATGGTGGTAGCTGCGCCTTGTGGGATAGTTTTCAGCTTCTGAGCCACTTCAGGGTAAATGTTGCCGTCGGCATCGTGGGTGCCCATTTGCTGAAAAAGCTCCATCGGCGCCACGCGGCCAAGATCTGTACCATTGACCGACCCCGGATGCAGCGCGAACGCCCGGACGCCCAATGCCTTCCCGCGACGATCGAGCTCGACAGCAAAGAGGTTATTGGCCGTTTTGGATTGTCCGTAGCCCGCCAGCGTTTCGTACGCCCGGTTTTCAAAATTAGGATCTTCGAAATCAAACGGTGCAATATGGTGACCGAACGACGACACGCTGACCACCCGTGCGTGACCGGCCTGTTTCAATGCGGGCCAGAGCCGTGCCGTCAACTGAAAATGCCCGAGGTGGTTGGTCGAAAGCTGCGATTCAAATCCGCGGGCGTCGCGTTGGAGCGGTACCCACATAATGCCTGCATTATTGACCAATATATCTAGCGAACGGCCGGTTTGCAAGAATTTCCAGGCAAAACTGTCAATCGAAGCCGGATCCATCAGGTCCAGCGATTCCACGGTGGTATTGGGAATGCCGCTTATATTACGGGTAGCTTTGGCGAGGTCGCGGGCGGGTACGATTACGTGCGCGCCTGCTTCGGCGAGTACTCTCACGGTTTCGAGGCCGATGCCCGCGTAGCCGCCGGTAACAATGATCGTTTTTCCCTTGAGGTTGATGCCGCTGATCACATCTTCGGCGGTCGAAAAAGCATCGAAGCCTGAGCCTAAGGGTTGCTGGTAATGGTGTGATTGAACGTTGGTTGTTGCTGAATGTTCCATAAAAATCTGATGGTTTGTGATGGAACAAAATTAGCCGGTCCGGCTTCGGAGGTTTTTGTTTTAAAGGCCGATTTTATTTGTTTTAAAGACCACCTGAAACAAAAAGGTCACCGCACGCAGTAAATGGCCGTCCGCAAGCCTTTCTAGAAGCAAAAAGCAAGTCAAAATGATCCTGAACTTTTTCAAAAATGCGCTGTATGCATGCGTCGTAACGCTATGTGTAGCGAGCAAAATAGTCGCACAAAATACCGCTCCAACGCTGAAAACCGACGTGCCGCTGGATTCCATTCGTCTCAGCGACCCGTTTATCCTGGCCGATAAGCCTACCCAAACGTACTATATGACCGGTACCGGCGGCAAACTTTGGAAAAGCAAGGATCTCAGGAAATGGACAGGTCCGTTCACCGTCGCGCAGACCGATCCAAAATCGTGGATGGGGCCGGCACCGATGATCTGGGCGGCCGAGCTGCATGCCTACAATGGCAAATATTACTACTTCGCCACATTTACCAACAAGGCCATCAAACTAGGCGAGGGCCTCGAACGCCGCGCATGCCATGTGCTCGTGAGCGACCGACCGGAGGGACCGTATGTGCCTATGAAAGATTCCACATATCTTCCGGCCGATAAACTGACACTGGACGCCACGCTCTGGACCGACACCGATCACAAGCCTTATATGATTTTTTGCCACGAATGGCTGCAAAATGACAATGGAACCATTGAAAAAATCGCGCTGAAGCCGGATTTTAGTGGCACCACCGGCTCGCCGAAGCAGCTATTCCGTGCCAGCGACTCGCCGTGGAGCCGCGAGAAAAACAAAGATGGGTCCGATCGTCCCAATAAGGTCACGGACGGTCCCTGGCTTTTCCGTACCCAAACCGGGAGGCTGGGTATGCTCTGGACCAGCTGGATTTATGACGTTTACACCCAGGGCGTTGCATATTCCCAAAGCGGCACGCTCGACGGTCCGTGGATCCAGGAAAAGGAACCCATTACCCCTCCCAATTTCGGACATGGCATGCTGTTCCGCACATTCGATGACAAACTGCTAATGGCTATTCACAGCCATAAAAGCGTAAATAGCCGGACGATCCGTTATCCGAAATTGTTCGACGTGGATGATTCGGGCGATAAACTGGTGGTTGGAAAGCAGCTGATCGACGAAAGATAATTACCTGTTTCCGCCTGGTAATCGGATTAACGTTCGGGGTTGGGGGAGTTTAAATTGGGTTTCAACCAAAATCCACCTCCCATGCTCGAAGTTGTTGTAATGCTGGTTATTATTGCATTGGTGCTGCTCTTTTTGCGCGCCGGCAGGCAGAATACGGTCGTTTACAGAAAAAAAGTAGCCCCGCCTGATCGGGGATATTCCGTCAGAGACAATCCGGGTGCTTTTAGTCAGTCCGCTACTTCTGATTACTATCCGGACAACACGTCGTCATCGGGTAACACATTCCAGGATACATTCGTGTTCGGAGGAGGTGAATTCGGGGGTGCCGGAGCCGGCGATTCCTATGACAACGGCCCGGTCGATCCAACTGGAAGTGATTTCGCCAATTTTGACACCTGCGCCGGTGAACTTCCCGATTCATGTGCCGAGGGCAGCGATTTTAGTAGCAACGATTTTGGAACGAATGATTCCGGCAGTAGCAATTCCTGTTCCGATGCTTCGGCATTTTCCACTGATTAAAGATAGAATCCCCAGCTCCACTGCCGTGGTGGAACTGGGCAGTGGAGCTTCGGCAATGAAGCTGCAAAACGTGGTGCTAGGGTGTTTCAGCCGCGGTTTGTGATCGATCGCTGAATGCGAGCAGCACGGAGATCAACCCAAATACGAAAAAGCAAACCACCAGCGGAAATACCCCGTGGACCATCATATGGCTCGTTACGGAGCCGAGCGTTGCACCTACAAAAAAGAAGCAAGTACCATAAATAGCCGAAGCCATTCCTGCCATATTACCCATTGGTTCCAGGGCCAATGCGCTGCTGTTGGGCTCCACGGCCAGGTTAATCGCGAGCATGAGTGTCACAGCGATGAAAAAGAGGGGCATGCGCGGCGGGTCGCCAAATGCCCAGGTGAATGCAAGTAATGCAGCGCCTACAACGGTGTAAATTACCAGAAGCCATTTGATCGTCCGCCGGGCACCGAACAGGGACGACAGCCGGGAGTTTAGTAATGCACACATGGACATCATAGCACCCATCCCTGCAAAAATCCAGGCGAAAAGCTCGGGCTTGCCATAAATCTCTCCTACAATGTGTTCGGAACTGGATACATAAGAGCTTAATGCGGTGAAAAGCAGCGTGGTAACCGTTGTGTAGCGCATGAAAGTGCGGTTGCCGATCACCTGTACGATAGAACGCCTTATGCGCGTGCGGTTAAGCGGCGTACGTTGCGCAGGTGGAAGCGATTCTTCGAGCCGTAACGACCATAGGAACACTGCTACCGCGAACAATGGCGGCGCAAGAAATACCATTTTCCAAGATCCGACAGACATAATAGCCAGGCCCAAAAACGGGGCAATCACGGGCGTGAAGAGGAAAATTGTAAATATCAGAGACAGGATGCGCGCCATTTCATCCCCCACAAAACGGTCGCGCACGCCGGCTATGGTAGTCATAAATACGGCGGAAGCGCCCATACCGGCGAAAAAGCGTGCAGCCAGCATGGTGGGCAGGTCAGGTGCCAATGCGGCAATAACACCACCGGCGATATACAAAGGGAATCCGATTCGCAGGATGGCCAGGCGTCCGAAACGGTCGGAGAGAGCGCCGAAGAGAATTTGTGCTACCTGGCCCATGAAGAAGAAAGAAATGATTTGCGCTGTATCGGTAGAGTCGGCGTTGAGGCCAAAATGCCTTCGTACCTCGCCGAATGCTGGCAGCATAATATCGATGCCCAGGGCAGTGAGGGTCATTGTGCAGGCCGAAAGGGCGATGAACTCGCCGGGTCTCATTTTCATGGAGCAATGTTTCTGGTAAAGTTAACCAGTTTGAAGCACGAGGCAGGTGTGCAAAATAGACTTTTAAAAGGGGTAATCCGGACAAATTAACTTGTATAG
>DATMSL010000590.1:0-3770 GCA_035565435.1 Dyadobacter sp.
TTGAAATTAACCGCTATTTCCGAAAGAAAAACGACGCCTACGAAAGGGCCTATTTCTTTTACAAATGCCGTGCGTCCGTAAACCCGTCCAACCTTATCAAAGATTACGGCGGGACGCAATTCAATTTTAAAATTGCCATCGGACTTGACACTTCGAAAATAAAAAGCAGAATGGTAAAGAAAATGTAGTTACCCGTTGTGACTTTTACAACGCAGACAAATGCCATCGTATACCATTCAGAGTTAGTCCTCCAACTTATTTACAGGCATTCTGATGTCACCACATTAACCGTTCGCTAAGAACACCTCAACCCCCTCATTACCAGTTTGATATTTTCTTAATTTGCGCCTACCGCACCTCGCGGGTTACTTCCTTATGCATGTTCTGTGACTCAAACTTCTACGCTCATGAAGCACGGCCATTGTTACCTCGTATTGATTGTACTCCTTTCGTCTTGCTTCAAAAAGAAGGAGCAGGCGGAAAAACCGACGTCCGATAGCACGGCGCGGATTACGGTTTGCTACAATCCCAAAACCACCGACGCCGAATGGTATAGTTCCGGCAAAAAGGCGCCCATGCTCGACGGATTGAAAGGCATCGACTTCAAGATTACTACTTCCAGTTCGGAAGCACAGGCTTACTTCAACCAGGGCCTGATGCTCTCCTACGGGTTCAACCACGCCGAGGCGGCCCGGTCGTTTTACCAGGCCACCCGGCTCGATTCGACCTGCGCCATGGCCTATTGGGGTTATGCCTATGTGCTGGGGCCCAATTACAATGCAGGAATGGAGCCTGACAACTTTCAGCGCGCCTGGGCGGCCGCTCAAAAAGCAGAGAAACTGTCAGCCCAATGTACCCCCAAAGAAAAGGCGCTGATCGGCGCATTGACCACGCGGTACACCGAAATCCCTCCGGCCAACCGGGCACCACTGGATATCGCATTCGCTGCCGCGATGAAAAAAGTGTACGACCAGTTCCCTTCCGATCCCGACATAGGGGCATTGTACGCCGAGGCGCAAATGGATCTGCACCCGTGGGATTTATATGACAAAAAAACAAAAGCGTCCAAGTCGTGGACGCCGGCGCTACTGGCCGTCCTGGAAAGCCTGCTGAAAAAGAACCCGCGACATCCGGGCGCGCATCACCTGTACATACACGCCGTGGAGGCCTCCGCCACGCCCGAAAAAGGGTTGGCATCAGCGGCATTACTCGATTCATTGGTTCCGGGCGCCGGCCACCTGCTCCACATGCCGTCGCATATTTACATCCTCACCGGCGACTATCATTTGGGCTCGCTTTCCAATGTAAGTTCAGTTGAAGCGGATAGCAACTACATCACTACCTGTCACGCGCAAGGCGCCTACCCGCTGGCCTATTTCCCGCACAATTACCACTTCCTGGTGGCTACCGCCGCCCTCGAAGGCAACTCTAAGCAGGCCTGGCTCGCCGCGCGGAAAGTACAGCATTATACCGCAAAGGAGGTAATGCGCCAGCCGGGATGGGGCACACTTCAGCATTACTATACCATCCCCTATTATGTAGCCGCAAAATTCTCGATGTGGGATACCCTGCTGGCCGAACCGAGCCCGGGTAAGGACCTGATTTATCCGCAGGCAATCTGGCATTACGCAAGAGGAATGGCGTTTCTGGGTAAACATGACCTGCCCCATGCACAGGAAGAAATGAAAGCGCTTGCCGCATTGGCCTCCGACACGACGCTGAAAGACATCACGGTCTGGAACATCAATACTTCTGTGGATCTCGTACAAATCGCTTCCAAGGTATTATCGGCCGGGATCGCCGTGCAACAAAACCAGCTCGACAAATCGGCGGCTCTGCTCCGGGAGGCCATCGCCCTCGAAGATAACCTCAACTACAACGAGCCACCCGACTGGTTTTTCTCCGTTCGGCATCACCTCGGCGCGGTATTGCTCAAAGCCGGAAAAAACGCAGAAGCGGAACGTATTTACCGACAGGATTTATTGACCTGGAAGAAAAACGGCTGGGCATTGATAGGCCTCTACAATGCTTTGGCACAACAGAAAAACACCAGCGAAGCACAGTCTGTCAAATCCGCGTTTGATAGGGCCTGGCAGCATGCCGACATTAAACTTGCGGCGTCGTCCAGCATTGCAGATTAAGATTTTGAAGCAAGGATTGGTTTTCAAAGCGCAAAGCCGATCCCTGCTTTGGCTCTCAATTCAGCATAATTTACCTTGAAAACGCTTTCCTGCATACTACCGCCCGAATAGCTGACCGTTGCATCGAAGTAAAGTTTGTTAAACAGACGCTGCTGATAACCAGCCAGAATACCCGCAGAAGTGTCCCAGGTATTGAAAGTCTTTCTTTTCGGGTTAATATTTCCATAAAACCGGTAAACGGTCCGATAGTAGTTATACGCAAACCGTGCCCCCATATACAATCCGGATAGATTGTCGGATGCTTTACCCTTTCTCACCTGGCTCCTTTGCAGATAATACCAACGAATCTGTCCCTCTCCCACCGCGGTGACCGAGCTAAACTCCAACGATGAGAGGTTTGTTTCGCTGCCAATGCCCAGATTAACTGATAACGGACTCTTGCCCAGCTTTCGCTCATAAGCCACTTCTCCTCGGAGCGATTGACTTTCCAATCCAATATTCACCTCCGGCAGCCGGATTTTAAAATGCTGCTTCACAAAATAGTCGCAATGCAGGACGTCACATAAAGGTCCTTTATCATTTCGCTTCCAGTCACCGAATGCCAAGCCAACCAAGGCACGCGACGCGATGACCGCATTTCGTGTAGTAAATCCGGGTGACGGTCGATAGCCCCTGTCCCACAGAAACAAATACGGGCTGGCATAATAAATACCCAGCGAGAAATCGAGAAAGCCGTTGGCGAGAAAACGGCTCTGAAACCCGTACGCCAGGCTGAAATGCTCTCTCGGCCTGTCACTCTGAATGGCCGCCAGCGATCTCTCATATGCAACTCCTAAATAGCTACCACTGAAATTGTTGGCACTTTGCCGGCGTGCAATCCGCTTGTTCATTTCAAAATACCACCTGCTTGCAATGCTGGCAAACAGATTGTTTCCGCTGAATTGCCGTTCGAACCGCTCCAACGTGATCGCGTTTCCTGTACGATTCGTCCGGCCAGTAAGCGACGCTTCCAGAGACAAAGCCGGCAATACCTTGTATTCAAACGCAGCATTGAACCCGAGCCCATTGTAAGTAGTCGCCAGATAACCCAGCTTGAACATCTTCCGGGTAGGAACTTTGGTCATAAATACATTCTCATAGCGGTCGATAAACCGCTGCTCCACCACAGGGCTGTTCTCTTCCGTAAATGTGACGGAAGTAGTGTCCTGGGCCCGACAGCCCAAACCCAACGCGACCAGCAAAACAAATACACTTAAAAATCGAAGCATGGACAGTTCAGATGTAACCTGCGGCGATCACAGGTTCATCACAAAGAGGCAGCGAGTTACTTAAATCGTTGTACGCGCCCAAAAATAATGTGCAGCGACGGCAACGGGATGCCGGTCAGAATAGCTAGTGAGCCGGCAGTTACAAACCGGACGTTCGATTAACCTGCATTCAAGTGAATATCAAACTACTCAGACTTACCACTCTATTCTATTTGTTGTTACCCAATCTGTTATTTTACTTATTCTGGACCAATACATGGATATCCTCGGCAGCTGCCGTTTTCCTCGCGCGTATTCTCTATGCTGAAATCCGGGACGCACGGTTTTCTGGCCGGGGCTCACTGACAAGGAAAGACCTGAT
>DATMSL010000591.1:0-8965 GCA_035565435.1 Dyadobacter sp.
ATAAATTGAGATAGTAACCCCGATCCGCGGCATTACAAACGCCCGGGAAATCGCCCCGGTAACTTCCCATATCGCGGATAACCTGAAAATGTAAATGCGGCGGCCAATCGCCGTTTTCAGGGTATGGACCGATGGACGCGAAACGTTCCCCTTCCCGAATGCTTTTGCCGTCATAGAGTCCCTCCAACGAGCCGAGCGATAAATGCCCGTAAAGTGTGAAGAAGGTTGTTCCCGCTAATTCGTGCGCAAGGCTAATGGTAGGGCCGTAATCGCCATAATGGTCGTTGAATGCAAAACTATGCACCGTCGCGTCGAGCGGGGCGTACAGCGGCGTCCCGGCCTCTGCCCAAATATCTACACCCAGGTGAATGCTGCGCGGCTTTTCGGCGTTGGCATTGAAATGTTTCCGATGTCGGTAAATAACCCGGTCTTCGGCATAGCCGCCGATTCCATTGAATGTGTTTTCAGAAAGCATTTCACCCAAAACATAGTTGGAGAAATCAGCGGTTTCCGATAAATCGCGCGTCAGTAAATCGCTATTGCCGGCTGTAAAATCCAGCTTGCGATAAGGTTTTCCATTCTGCACAATGGCACTGAATGCAGAGTGCCGGCTAAGTAGTTCGGTGAGTTCTGGCATTTCTTAAAGTTTAAAAGCAAATCAGGCAAGCGGTTTCCCACTTGCCTGATTTCGATATACATTACTTCGGATCAAGCGCCTGCTTGATTCTTTGCGACACATCCTGCAAATGGTAACGCGTGTTCTTGTCGGTGCTTTTCGCGATGGCGGCGTTCACCGTTGCTTTCAGTTGCTCCAAATGCGCACGAGCGATCGAAGGTAAATCGGTTTTTTCAAGCTCCACCGAACGTGTAGAGAAACCATAGGTAATACCCACCGGGATAGATTGAACATTCGCCCGACCAGGTTTCAGTAGCGAAATCAGCTTTTCGGCATATACTTTTTGCAAATTCCTGCGGTACAGATCAATCGGCTTTCCGGCTTTGGCTTCCGACCATATCCCCGTTTCCAGATCTGTGAAAAGATCGTCGAGCGTGTAGTTTTTAGCAGAAATACCGGTTTCCATGAGCCGCACCGCACGGTCGCCGGCGAAAAGGGAGGTTAGTGCATAATCCTGCAATGCTTTCACTGCCTCCATACCGGTTTCGGGCTTCACTTTGTTGAGGATATTCTGGTCCAAAAGCCAGGTCGGCGTTTTGAAAAGCTGGGCATTCAGGAAGTCGATCGCTTCTTTCTGCGTTGCCTTTGGCACAGTTGTGAAAGTAGGACCTTCCATATCGTAGGTCGTCGGCGTATCGTAAATACCGCCCACATTTTTGATCACATGGCCCAAATAGCGGCGGTATTGCGTTACCACATTGCCGTAAATTTCATCCAGCTCCTTGTAACTCTCGCCGTCTTCTTTGCTCCATTCAATCAGGTTCGGAAGAATGCGTTTCAGGTTTTTAATACCATATTCCGAAGCCTTCATGGCATTGTCGCTCAAATCTTCGGTCTGGTAACGCGGGTCGTACGGACTGATTTCCGTTCCGAAATGCAGGCGATTGTCTTTGTAAGCCTCTTTGGTAAGGGTATTCAATGCCAATTTTTCGGCCTGGGCATCTTTGGCGTCGGGAAAATTGCTGTAACCCCATTGAATGGCCCATTTGTCGTAATCGCCAATGCGCGGGAAGAGGTTGGTAATGCCGTCCTCGGGCTGTGCCACGTAGTTGAAACGCGCATAATCCATAATGGAAGAGGTATGTCCGTGTTCTTCAACCCAGGCTTTATCGCGTAGTTTTTCAACCGGTGTGGCCGAACTGGCACCCATATTGTGGCGCAGGCCGAGGGTATGCCCGATCTCGTGAGAAGACACAAAGCGAACGAGTTGACCCATCAGTTCATCATCAAATTTCTTGGTACGTGCTTTCGGATCCACTGCCGCTGCCTGAATAATGTACCAGTTGCGGAGCAGGCGCATGACATTGTGGTACCAACCAATGTGACTTTCGAGGATCTCGCCACTGCGCGGATCGTGCACGTTAGGCCCGTAGGCATTTTGAATGTCGGCAGCGAAATAGCGGATCACCGAATAACGGGCATCTTCGAGGCTCATCGTAGTGTCACTTTCCGGCCAGTACTCCCCGCGGATCGCGTTTTTCCAACCTGCTTTTTCGAATGCAACCTGCCAATCATCAACACCTGCTTTCAGGTATTTGCGCCATTTTTCAGGAGTAGCCGGGTCAATGTAGTAAACGATCGGCTTTTTAGGCTCGATCAGCTCGCCGTTTTTCTGTTTACGCGCATCTTCGGCATTCTTGGGTTCGAGGCGCCATCTTACGGCGAAAACTTCGGTGTCGGAGCGCTGCGATTCCTCACCGAAGGTGGCATATTGATTGGCAAAATAGCCTACCCGACTATCGAAAATGCGTTTTTTCATCGGAGACTTAGGCAGCAGGATCAGCGAGGAGTTCATTTCAAATGTCACTACGCCCGCGTCCAGGCCGGACGGCAGGTATTGCCCGATGGAAGGCGCTGGCGTAGGCGTCAGCAACTGAGGCGTTACATTGAAAGTCTTGATCGTCCGGATCTCAGTATTGATCGGGTAAGTACTGATTTTGGAAATGAAAGAGGCTTCTTTCTTAAATGCGGCGAGTTTCAGCAGTTGTTTACTTACAGAACTCAATGAAAACACCTGGTTATCTGAGTTGAAGAATTCCGTAACATCGACTACTGAAGTTTTTGCAGGTTCCTTCTTCACGGCTTTGATATCAAAAACACCTATAATAGGGTCGGAGTTGGAGTTTTTGACCGCTTGGAAGATGGGTTTGGTGCTATCGGGGCTGGTCACGACAATCGTTACCGAACGCAATAGCAGGTTATTATCCATTCCTCGTTCCCAGCGGATCATTTGCCGGTTTACTTCCTCTCCTCCGAAAATCCCGCCGCCCGCTGCGGTTTTGGAATAGCGGGTCACAGCCATGATATCGCGATTCAGGAGCGAATCGGGAATTTCAAAATACCATTTGTCATCCACCTTGTGGACAGAGATCATGCCTTTCTGACTAATGGCATTGGTGCTGTCGATGAGATCCTTGAATGCTTTCGGACCTTTCTTTTTGTCGTCTTTCAGCTTGTCTTTCACTGCCGAAGCAACCGCGTCGACGGCCTTGTCGATTTTAACATCTTCCTGTTTGTCTTTCTTTTTCTTTCGTTGGGCGTGCGCGTTGTGCATATACACGAATGTCAGCGCCGCGAGGAGAAGGTAACGCATCAATCTCATAGAGTTGGTTTTTGGGATAAAGTATAAAGGTGTTATTAAATGAGAGGTTGGGGGTTATTTGGCCATCAACTCGGCCAGGACGCCTTCTTTAAGGGCATATTTGGAAACCTGGATTTGCCGGATACCGTGCGTTTTGAGCACATAGTCGATCAGGCAGACGGCCACGACGATCATGTCGACGCGCAATTCGATCATACCGGGGATCGCCATGCGTTCGTCGTGGTTGCCGGAAAGGATGAGGGCATAAGCCCGGTAAAATTCTTCCAGGGTAATTTCGAAATCGGTTTCGGATGCCGGTGGCCAGTCGTTGGTCCGGTGGTGGAAGTCCATATCCACAAGGGTATCGAATGTCCCTGACGAGCCCACGAGCTTTTCCGGGGCATATTGGTGTACCGCATTGGCGAGCGGGATCAGGTTTTCGTCGAAATGATTGTAAAGTGCCCGGCGATCGGCTTGTGATAAAGGGTCGTTCCGCATGAATTTCTCCATCAGCCGCTGTCCGCCGATTTCGAAGCTCTGCTTCCATAAGATTTGGGAGCGGTTGCCGATGATGAATTCCACGCTTCCGCCACCAATGTCCATGATCAGCGAAGGAACATCGCCAATATCGGCCCCACGGCGGACGCCATAATATATGTACTCTGCCTCGCGGTTGCCGTCGATGACCGTCACCTCGATATTGGTTTTTTCTAATATTTCAGAGCAGAACTCGTGCCGGTTTTCCGCATTACGCACCGCGCTGGTGCCGAATGCGAATGTTTTTTCAGGCATTACTTCAAAAGAATCCAGCTTTTCGCGGAAATAGGAGAGGACGGCAAGCGCGCGATCCTGCGCTTCCGGCGTAATCACGCGTTTGTTGATACCTCCCAAGCCGATCCTGGCAGGCCTGCTTTCGTGGAAAACAGTCTTAAAATGAGCGCCGTTAGGCTCCGCGATCAGCAGGTGAAATGTGTTGGTGCCTAAATCAATTATTCCCAGTCTGGAACTCATATTGGGCTGTTTAATCTGTTAATGACTAGTGTTTCAATGCAATGGATACAAAAATAAACGAATTTTAACGACTTATTTCTTGATTTTCTGTTGGATATAGTTTTTCTTTGCAGTCCGATTTCAGAAACCAATTCAAAGAACATTAGAAATTATAAGCATGCTTATTATTAACATTAAAGACAACGAATCGATTGATCGCGCTCTTAAGCGTTACAAGAAGAAATTTGAAAGAACTGGTACAATGCGTGAGCTTCGTGCCCGTACTGCTTTCGAAAAACCATCTGTTAAGCGTCGTTTCGAAGTTTTGCGTGCCGTTTACAAAGAGAAAACTTACGGTCACTTAGAAGACTAGTTCCTCACGGAATGGTTCTCTGAAAGACTTCTATAGGATTATTGTATCCATATCATACAAGAGGAGCTATCTTGAATAAGATGGCTCCTTTTCGTATGTTAGGGTTATGATAGAACCGTTTCTGGAATTTCTCCAATTCGAAAAGCGCTCCAGTGCGCATACCGTCAAATCGTACCAGACTGATCTCGAACAGTTTCAGAAATACCTTCTTTTCCAATACGACTGCGCCGAGCCGGAAATGGCCAAGGCGCCGATGCTTCGGTCGTGGGTCGTTAGTATGATGGAGGAAGGGCTTAACCCGTCGTCGATTAACCGGAAAATTGCAGCGCTCCGGACTTTCTATGGTTATTTAAGGAAGAAAAAACACATTGATAGCGATCCGACGAAAACCCTGTCGGCTTTGAAAGCGCGCAAGAAGCTGCCTGCCTTTGTGGAGGAAAAATCCATGGAAATGCTTTTCGAAGAGGGCACATTCCCCGACGATTTCGAAGGCCTGCGCGACAGGGTAATTATGGAGTTGCTTTACGGTAGCGGGATCCGGCTTTCGGAACTGGTGGAGCTGGAATTAAAAGACCTCAACCTGTCTGCCCGTACCATTCGGGTCTTCGGAAAGCGATCGAAGGAACGGATTGTACCTGTTTCCACTTCTTTGGTACAATTACTTCAAAAATATATAGAACAGCGTGCGCCGGAAGAAGATACCGATGTTTTGCTGCTAACCGATTCAAATAAAGCTATTTACCCGGTTTTCGTGCAGCGGAAGGTGAAACAATACCTTTCGGCCGTTACCACGCTCTCGCAGAAGAGCCCGCACGTGCTCCGGCACACTTATGCGACGCATTTGCTCAACCGTGGCGCCGATCTGAATGCGATCAAGGAGTTGTTGGGCCATGCCAACCTCGCTGCAACGCAGATTTACACGCATAACTCCATCGAAAAGCTTAAAAAATCACATCAACAAGCGCATCCCAAAGCCTGAAACCCATTTTTTAAGGTTATATTTGCCTTCAGTGCAAATTTCAAAATATAATTTCGTCACTCCATTATGAATAATAGTTTCCAGGACGCAGTTGTAACGAAGTATAATATTTTTAATAGCCTGTTTCTGAGCTTACCCTACCGCGGTATATTCCAAACAGGCTCCCTGCTTCCGATACTGACTCAGCAAAGTGAGATTGGCTTTCAGGAAGGCAAATCTCCCAAAGAAATCATCGAGCATTTTTTTTCAGAGCTCCTGGAAACGGCTACTCCCAAGGAACGTGCGGATTTGCTTTTTGCATTTATCCAATATATCGAACGCCAGGTCGTACTTTTCGATTCGGTGGAAGATGCGGCCTTTGACGAGACCCACGATCTGACCGGCAAAGGCTCGGTAACTTACCTGACCGAACGGCTGGAAAACGACGAGCTGAAAAAGAAGTTGCTCGCCAAATTGGAAGATTTCAGCGTGCGCATTGTACTGACTGCCCACCCGACCCAGTTTTATTCGGGCAAAGTGTTGGGCATTATCAATGACCTGGAAGATGCGATCAAGGCCAACGACTTTACAGAGGTAAACCAGTTGCTGTTGCAGCTCGGGAAAACGGCTTTCATTAACCATGAAAAGCCTACACCGTTCGATGAGGCGGTGAGCCTGTGCTGGTTCCTTGAAAACGTATATTATGACGCTATCCCGTCCATTCTTGAAAAGTTGATTAATGGCCTGGGAATGAGCGTGCATGACTGGCCTTATCCGAATGTGTTCCGTTTGGGCTTCTGGCCGGGCGGCGACCGCGATGGTAACCCGTTCGTGAATCCTGAAATCACTCTGAAAGTGGCCGATCGCCTCCGCGAGACGCTTTTGCGGGGCTACTACCGTGATATTCGCCAATTAAAGCGCCGTCTAACATTCAAAGGAGTGGACGATGCGGTTTCGCTGGCGGAGAAAAAGATGAACAGCACCATTTTCGGACCGTTTGAGGAAGGTTATGGAAGTGCTCAGGAACTGATCGACGAATTATTGAAAGCACGGGAAGTGCTGGTGAACAAGCATCAGGGGCTTTTCGTGGAATTGCTGGATAATTTTATCCTGAAACTCAATTTGTTCGGCTTCTTCTTTGCAAGCCTCGACGTCCGTCAGGACAGCCGCAAGCACGGCAAAGCCTGGGAGGATATTCTGAAAAGACTTGAAAAGAAAATCCCGCTGCTGAAATACAGCGATTACCAAAGCTGGGACGAGGTGAAAAAGATCGATTTGCTGCTCTCGTTGAATATACCATTACGTGATGAAGATTATGAGGATGAACTGACAAAGGATATTCTCGGCTCGATCCGGGCGATCAAAACGATCCAGGAGAAGAACGGCGAAAAAGGTGCTCACCGGTATGTGATCAGCAACAATACTTCCGCATTGAATGTAATGCAGGTGGTGGCGCTGGCCAAAAACCTGATCGCTGATGAAGAAGGCAAGCTGGCGCTTGACGTCGTGCCGCTTTTTGAAACTGTGGACGACCTGGCTAATGCACCGGGCATTATGCGGACGCTGTACGAAAATGAATATTACCGCAACCACCTCGCCAACCGCGAGAATCACCAGACGATCATGGTGGGCTTCTCGGATGGAACCAAAGATGGTGGCTACCTGCGTGCCAATTGGTCGATCTACCGCGCTAAGGAAGAGCTGACCAAGGTTTCGCGTGAATTTGGCATCAAAGTGACGTTCTTCGACGGCCGTGGAGGGCCTCCTGCACGCGGCGGCGGCAACAACCATAACTTCTACTCGTCGCTCGGCAAGGATATCGAGGACAAGGAAATCCAGTTGACTGTTCAGGGACAGACCATTAGCTCCAACTATGGTACCGTTACAACCGCCATGTACAATCTGGAAAGGCTGTTTACGGCCGGTCTTGAGAACCACCTTTTCAAAGGCCACCGCGACGATGAACTGACGGACGCCGACAAAGACCTGATCGAGGAAATGGCTGAAATCGCCTATAACTCCTACCTGGACCTGAAAAACCATCCGATGTTTGTGAAGTACCTCGATAAAAAGACGCCGTTGCGCTTTTACGGGCAAACCAACATTGGCAGTCGCCCGACCAAACGCGGTAATGACGACGAAGGCTTGAAGTTCGAAGATTTGCGTGCGATTCCGTTCGTGGGCTCATGGGCCCAGATGAAGCAGAATGTGCCAGGCTTCTACGGTTTCGGAACAGCGATCCGCGAATTGGCGAAAGAAAACAAGGTGGAGGAGATCAAAAAGCTTTATCAGAAATCGCTTTTCTTCCGCACGTTGATCGAAAATTCGATGCAGTCGCTTTCGAAGGCATTTTTCCCAGCAACTAAATACCTGCGCGAGGAAGCGGATTATACAGAGTTCTGGGATAAGATGTATGACGAATTCCTGCTCACCCGCGAGCTTCTGCTGGAAGTTTCAGGCCAGAAGGAGCTGCTCGATAGCAACAACGTCACCAAGGTTTCCATCAAAACCCGCGAGCGCATTGTATTGCCGTTGATCACCATTCAGCAATATGCCTTGCAAATGCTGGCCGGCGATCCGAAGAATTTGCAAGTGGATGTGGAGACATATAATCAGCTGATTATCCGGGCGATGTTCGGGATTATTAATGCTGCGCGGAATTCGGCGTAAGGATTTTCCGAAAGTTATATTTTCATGAGCCGGGTGTAAGCCTGGCTCATGTTGTTTCTGGCAACTCATCTTCACTCGCCCCTTGCAGGCGCGGGAGTGGTCCGGCAGGGTCAATGATTGCGTCAATGATTTTACAGCCAACTTGTAGCGTAGAAATTCCAATGGCCAGACAAGTGGTTAGTAGGCGTTTCATTTTTGGCAGAGGTTATTTTACAATGATTACCCGACAATTCTGGACTCCTTGCGCAAGCCTGCGCACAAGATGATCGCGAATAGGCCTGTTGGGATGAAGGTGTAAAGTAAATTTCGCATAGCAGAAATAGTTTAGATAATGCCTATCGATGTAATTTTCCAATTGAAATCTTGCATTATTTCTGCTGCCTGAAAAGCGTTTCAGCTGCGAACCATCTTTCGGTTGCCCAGTCCGGACCAATGGGCTCAACCAATTATCAACACGAACTTTCCTTTAAACTTTTTCTCACAATTATTAGTAGACGAATTGTTGCACAGGCTTATATTTGATAATACTCATCATTCCAATCCTATTTTACTTCCACATCATGACACATCAGTCGGATCATCGTGCCTATTTTTTTAAGATAGATACGACTATCAAAAAGATTCGTAATGCCTTGCAAAAGCAGCTGACTGAGGCGGGTTTTGACCTCACGGTCGATCAATGGGTGCTTATTGACCATATTTTCAGAAAACAGGGCA
>DATMSL010000592.1:0-6144 GCA_035565435.1 Dyadobacter sp.
CGGATGCTGTGTAAACGGCATCCGCGGTTTTTATTTTGCGCCTATTGATATTCAAGCGCTGTAGTTTGCACATTAGGTTAACTTCGTTCGCATTTTAATCCTTATCATTAAAGATAAACAGACCGCGTGCTGATTATGAAATTCGTTTTAAAAGAAGGGCAAATGCTTGAAGATGTTCTCCCGGTCGCCGCCCGGTCAAAGATTTTTCCGGCTGCCGGATCGACTGAAAAAAGTAAAAAACTTGACGCTCTAAAATTCCTTGGAGTAATTAAAATAACCAAAGATGCTCTGGCGATCCAGAGACAAATGCGTGATGAATGGGACGAAGATTCTGATTGACACAAATATCGCTATTAACCTTTTCAAGGGTGATGGTCGACTGGCTGCACTTTTACAAGACACAGAAGTTTACGTTCCCTTTATTGTAGAGCTGGAATTGTTGGGTTATCAGCAGATAACCATTGAAGGAGAAACCTGGGTTGAAGTATTTCTGAACCAATGTACAATCATTGATATCAACTCGGGAATTAAAGAAATTACAACCTACATCCAGCGTCGATACAATCTCCCACTTCACGACGCCATAGTTGCTGCCACATCAATTTTCCTTGGTGTTCCGCTATTGTCTTCTGAGACCCGTTTCGAGAGGGTCGGAGAATTGATTTTTATTCTTTATCAATCCTGACCTCCGATGTTCATTATTAAAATAATCGCCCCATTCGACAACGCCTCGAATTCTACCATCTCTGCATTGTCTAATGCGAGCCCGTCCCGCCTTTCAAGCAGCCGGTTCTGCACTTCAAATGCCCCTTCAATCACGAAAATGAATGCGTTATGATCGGCGTTCCCGCTACTGAAAATACCTTCTTCCCGGCCGTCGTATTGACCGATAAACAGTCGCGCGCGGCTTCCGTTATCGCCACCGACCGGGAGAAGGACGTTTTTCTCACTTACATCAAATTGAACGGTGATGCCCGATAATGGCACCGGGGTGCTTAAAAACGTGCCGTCGTTGATCCTGATCTGCAAATAGTTGATCGCCTCATCAGGGTACGGATTGGCAATAGTATAGACTTCATCGGGAGACGCCAGTATAAACAAAGCCTCGCCGGAGTTGACGAACCTCGGCCCCCTACCCTTTTCCCCAACCTCGATCGCCCCAGCCACTGGTAACAAAATAACCTGGCAGAGCCGATCCACCCGCAATGCATGGCTGCATTCAGGCATCAGCGTTTCATCGTTCAGGACTTCCAGTGTTCCAAAGGGCTCCCGATCGGCAGCACGATATTCTTCAAAATTGAAAGTCCTGAAACTCCGGTAGCCTTCCGTTTGAAACCGCCCACGAAGGCTTTCCAGGTATATTTGAGCTTGAGTTGTTGGGAACATAGATGGATTACTTCGGCTTTCGGCCGTCGGCTTGGTTACTATTTTAGCGGTCGGCGGTCAAAAATCCTGCATTAAACAAAAAAGTTCGACGGCCGAAAGCCGACAGCCGAAGTCAAACTAAGCACTTACCACAATCGCATGCGTCAGCTCATAACCTGCTGAAACGCTGCCGGTAACGGTCGACATCTCAGTGCTTACACCGTCGCCGAAGACGTTATCTTTAGCATTCGTTGTGTCGGCCTGGCCATGGCTCGCGTACACTCCCTGCGCAAATACGACTTTGCTGATGTCTTCCGGAAATGCGATCTGCGTCACCAATAATGATTTCCCGCTCGAGTTATACACGTGTACGTGAATGTGCACCGCACGGCCCGAGTACCAGCCCGGATAAATGCTGGTGAATGTCACAAGCCCATTCGCATCGGTCGTCTGGCGACCACGGAGAAAATGCACGCTCGTGTAGTTGGTCGACTGCATACCTGTGCCGCCGTACTCCGAATAATTACCCGCGGCATCACAATGCCAGATATCCACCAATGCTCCTTCCAGCCCTTCGCAGCTGTTATTCTTATTCTGAATCGTAATTTTGACGGTCAGTTTCGTGCCGGGACGGTCGGAAGTAATGTCGTTCGAAACAAGACTGGCCGGCGATTTCGTCGGGAATGGCCCTTCCGTTTCGGAGGCCGTCGCGGTACAGGTTCCGGAGGTTGTGCCTGATGTGGAGCCGGACGTAGTTCCGGTTGTATCCGTTGAGGTTTCAACGGGATCCACCGAATCATTGGAGCAGCTGATCACGGGCATGATAGCGGCCAGTCCCAATGCTGAAAACCCTCTTTTCAAAAATTCTTTGCGTTCCATATTTGCAGCAGTTCTGTGAGTTTAAATACATTATCGTATTCGTTTCCTCCTTTGTTGCGGAACGGGTGGAATGTGTCGGTCAATGACCCTATTTTACCGGTGAACCGGCGGGCTCTCTGAAATCAGGCCTGCCGGTTCTTCCATTTTTCGATGAAATCGACATAACTGTCGCTTACAGGCAATTCAGCCCCCGACAAAAGCTTAACTTTCTTATTCTGAATAGATTTTACCTGAGAATTAGGCACAATATAGCTGCGGTGGATCCTGCTGAACCCATTTTCGGGCAAATTTTCAAGAATCCCTTTCAACGACATGAGCGTCATCACCGGATGCCGGGAGCTCAGCAAATGGATTTTAATATAATCCTCCATCCCTTCTATATACGCGATATCATTCAATGTAATCTTAATCACCTTGTACTCCGAACGGACTACGATAGACTCCTCCTTTTCCCGCGGTTTCTTCAGTTCAAAACGTTCGGCAGCCTTTTGCACAGCCTTTTCGAAACGCTCGATCGTGATCGGTTTCAACAGATAATCCACCGCTTCAAGCTCAAATCCCTCATATGCGAATTTTTTATGAGCAGTCGTAAAAATGACCATCGGTCTGTTTTCCAGCCCGGCGACAAGCTCCAATCCCGACAAATCGGGCATATTGATATCGATAAATAACAAATCCACCCCATTCGCTTTCAGGAACCGTCCGCCTTCAATCGCATCGTCGAACTTGCTGATCAATTCCAGCACCGGAAATGCGGTTATGTATTTTTCCAAAATGCTCAATGCCAGCGGCTCGTCGTCAATGATCACACATTTCATCATCCTGTGAGTTTTAAATTCACTGTGAAAACTTCCCCATCACTACGTATATTGAGGTCGTACGATTCGCCATAGAGCAAATCCAGCCGCTTTTGGGTATTCAAAATTCCCACGCCTATGCGCTGCTCATCTTTGCTCCGTTCGATAATCGGGTTTTGGCAAAAAAACAGGATATTTCTCCCTGCTGTCTCCACCGCAATACGAATAAGTGAGTCGCGGTGGTTGCTTACGCCATATTTGAATGCATTTTCCACAAACGTCATCAGAATCAGCGGCGCGATTTTGATACCCTCCTCATGGCCTTTTACCTCAAAATCCAGCCGGGTTTTCGCATTGAGCCGGAGTTTTTGCAGTTCTACATAGTTTTCCAGACAAGCGAGTTCATTTTCCAGCGGAACGTAATTTTCGGTCGCCTCCTCGGTAATGTACCGCATCATTTGCGATAATTTGAGAATGCTCGGAGCCGTATGCGCGCTGCTGCTGACGGCCAGGGCATAAATGTTGTTGAGGGTGTTAAAAAGAAAATGCGGATTGATCTGTGCCTTAAAAAACGACAGCTCGGCATGCGCCTTCTCGGCCTCGGAAAGAATCGCCCGTCGCTCCGATTGCCTCCATTCGCGGGAAATACGGATCGCCATTCCAACCGCCCAAACAACGATGAAGAGCGTCAGACTCACAAAATCCACCGCTCTCTCACGCGCAGGACGCGGGCCAGGCATCGGGCGAGGCCCCAAATCTGGCGGCGGGCCAGGCATCCGACCTTCCGGGAATGCCTCACGAGGTGGTTCTGGCCTCGCCTCCCTACCCTGCTGATCCTGTTGAAACTTCCTGAATATCAGTTTTTCAAATGGTTGGGATAAATAAAGAAGCGCCAATAACGCTATAAACATACCCGTATAAGCTACGTAATGCTGTTTCAGATACAGTTTCGGGATGAGCAACAGCAGATTACCGTAAAACAACGCCGCGTAAATCAGGAAAAACAGCCAGAACCACCACGAGCGCAAAACCAGGAAAGCCCAATCGCTGCCCGGCTGGCGCGAGACGATCGTCAGCGGCAGGCTCATGAACAGTACCCACCCTAGCAAATGAATGATCCAAAGGTTTTTAGCCTTAAACATGGCGCGTGACGGAGATTGGCGGTTACGCTTGTATTTGGTGACTAAGATAGGAGTTACATTCAGAAAAAGTTTCCTATTTTCGAAAAGCACATTTTCACTCCCAATGCAGCAACCTTCTACCCGAAACGAACTTTTCAAGATCCTGGGCGTCGGATTCGGCGTCGCGGTGACCGTCGGTGGCACCATCGGCACAGGCATTCTCCGGAAACCCGGCCCTATTGCCGCACAGCTGGGCGATCCGGGACTGATCATGGCACTGTGGGTTGGAGTGAGCCTTTACGCGTTTCTCGGGACATTGTGTACCATCGAGCTCGGCACATCGGTCCCGCGGGCGGGGGCCTGGTACGTGTATGCACAGCGTGCGTTCGGGAACTACGCAGGTTTTGTGGTCGGAATCAACAGCTGGCTCGGTACCTGTTCAGCACTGGGTTTCGGGGTTTATACCATGAGCGAATACCTGGCGCTGCTGATCCCTTCGCTTGCGGGCTACGAATCGTACGTGGCGGCGGCTATCCTGCTCGCACTCACGGTTATTCACTGGATCGGGCTGGCATTGGCGAGCAGCTTTCAGAACATTATGAGTTTGCTGAAAGGGATCGGGCTTTTCGCGTTCGTGGCAGTTTGCTATTTGTATGGCGACGAGGTTACGGTTGCAGAAGCCCAGGTAACAACGAGCAAAATCGTCGAAACCGGCTCCTGGATAGCGCCCGTGGTTTTCTCTCTGCAAGCCATATTTTATACTTACGACGGCTGGCATACTGCGGCCTATTTTTCCGAAGAAGACCGTGATCCTTCCAAAAACCTGCCTAAATCGATGATCGGGGGCGTTTTGGTGATCATTGCCATTTACCTGCTCTGTAACCTGGCGATCCTCCATGTGCTGCCGATGGATCAACTCGCACAATCCAAACTGGCGGCCGCGGATGCTATTACCCTGATTTTCGGCGAAGGTTCCGGCAAAATTGTGACCTTGTTCCTGATGATTTCTATTCTCGGCATCGTCAATGCGCAGCTATTGTTCAATCCCCGCGTGCTTTACTCCATGAGCCGTGACGGACTGTTTCTCCGATCGGGCGTTACCGTCAACCAGGGCGGCACGCCGGCAGTTGCGATGCTCATTACCTCCGCAGTCGCTATCACATTGATCCTCATTGGAAAAAATGCGACAGAGAAGCTGTCCGACATCGCGACATTCTTTTTTGTACTGGGTTATACTTCGGGATTTGCGTCGCTTCTGGCATTGCGAAAGAAGGAACCCGATTTGCCGAGGCCATGGAAAGTCCCCGCCTACCCTTTTCTGCCTGTATTAATGCTGATTCTATCCATTGCTTTTCTGGTCGGTGCCGTCGTTCAGGACCTTCCGAGCAGCCAGTATGCGCTGCTGTTCCTTGTGATAAGCTATCCCGTTTATTTGCTGGTTAGCAAGCTGAATCAGTAGAATTATTTTGCAAGTTTATTTTAGGTAAATTGCATATATAACAAATCTTGATCAACGACATGCCGTGGAAAAAAACCTTCATCAACAGTGCATTACTTGCCGTCATTACATTACTTATTACCGCATTCCAATGGTCAGAAGAAGACTTTACTCAATTCATTTCCAACAAATTAAATAAATACCGCGGCACGCTGCCCGACGAAAAAGCTTACCTGCATCTCGACAAGCCCTATTACGTAACCGGCGATACACTCTGGTTCAAAGCATACCTCACCGAGGGGTCGCTGCACCTTGCGGATAGCGCCAGTAACCTCCTCTACGTGGACTTGATCGAGCAGCGATCGGGCAGGAATGCGGCGTTGAAACGTGTACAAATGACCGGAGGCGTTGGCCACGGGGAGTTCGTCCTCTCCGATTCGCTGGCGCCCGGCGCTTACACGATCCGTGCATACACCAACTGGATGCGCAACTCCCCGGAAGATTTTTTCTTTCAAAAAAATGTATATGTATTTGATTATGAAGA
>DATMSL010000593.1:0-5307 GCA_035565435.1 Dyadobacter sp.
AATTTGTATATAAGCGGGTACTTTTCGGGGACCGTTGACTTTAACCCGGGTGCAGGTGTGAATAACCTTATATCGAACGGGGGCGTTTACTATGACCCGTACGTTTTAAAACTGAATTCAAACGGGGACTACGTGTGGGCGCAAAGAATGGGCGGCCCTAACAGTGAATATAGCTTTAACCTGGCTTTGGACCCAAGTGGAAACCTTTTGGTTACAGGTAATATGAACGCAGGCGTTTCAACTTTTCCTGGCCAGCCATCATTAACGGGGGCAGGCGGTTCTGACGGTTTTGTAGCTAAAATGAACCCGGCAACAGGGGCATTTATGTGGGCAAAAAGGATTGGGGGGACAGGACACGACATTTCCTGGGGAGTGGATACAGATGCCAGTGGGAATGTGTATGTTGGTGGATATACCGACGGGAAAACAACCGGCATGGCTGCATTTCCTTCTGCCGGGACGTATGTACTTAAGTTGAACAGTGGCGGAACAACGCTCTGGTCGACACATATGCCTGACCTTGGATTACATACCCGCGACCTAAAACTTGACAACGACGGCAACATCTATATTGGTGGGAATCCTGTTGCAGTGGGTCAAACCAATTTGGTCAAACTGAACAGCAGCGGCGTCCGCCAATGGGTGAAAACTGTCGGAAGTTACGTCGACTATTTAGCCGTAGGCCCGGATAATAAAATATATGTCGCTGGTTATTATACCGGTACCAAGACGTTTGGTGCAACTTCCCTTACTTCAAAAGGAAGTAATGATATGTTCGTTACCAGGATCACAGCGGAAGGGGACCATGTTTGGGCCAAATCTTTTGGAGGGACAGGTAACGATGCAGCATATTGGATATCGGCCGACCATGCTGGTGAAATACTGGTGAGCGGGATTTATGCCAGTACAGCTGATTTTGATCCGGGGCCGTGCGTTTACAACCTGTCCAATACGGCGACTTCTGAGTATAGCGGGCAGGTCACAAAGCTTACCAGTAACCTGCTACCGGACGGCTTTGCGGTAGCTTCTAGCACCTTGGCGCCTATGACACAGCAGGCATGTAGCTTAGGTATCCCCAATGTGGTAACCGGCAATGCCGTAGGTGTTACTGCCCCGGCAGGTTACACCACCCCGATCACCTACCAGTGGCAAAAATCAACCAGTGCCTCAGGCCCCTGGGAAGATATGGAAGGAGAAGTCTTTAAAGATTTGCAACCACTTGCTTCCGGCGAATCATCGTTTTACAGACGCATCGTGGTAGCGGGTACCAATTTCTGCGGGGTAACCCAGGCGGTCGACACCTCAGCGGTGGCTACTGTGACGGTCAGCGGCAATACCGCCCCCACTGCCAACGCCGACGGACCTCAATGGTTTGTCTGCGGCACGGGTTCAAACACCACTACTCTAAATGGAAGCGCGACCGGCGGCGCAGGTAATTTCACCTATCAATGGTACCAGGGAAGCTCCAATGGGGGTACGCTCGTTTCCAGCGTTGCCAACTACACCACGGCTGCTGTTACCCAGGCCACCACTTATACTTTGAAAGTCACCGATGCGGCGGGCTGTATCGATACCGATCAGGTGACGATCGTTCCGGCTATCGCCAACGCCGGCCCTAACCAGTCATTCTGCCAGGGCAGCGGCGGCGTTCAAATCGGGACTGTACCTGTTGCAAGTCCGTCTGTAAAGTATGCCTGGACCAGGGTGTCGGGCAGCGCTTTGAGTACACTGAGCTGTACCACGTGTGCACAGCCGATCGCAAATCCGACTGCTGTGACCGTGTACCGCCTGACTGTAACAACTACCCGCAAAGGCGGCTCAACCTGCGTCACAACCGATGACGTAACGATCACGCCGATCACTGCGCCAGGTGGTGTGTTGGCCTTCGGCGGGCCCGATAAAACCATTTGTGTCAATTCAAACACAGTATTAGGCGTAGCAACTGACGCTACCTACACTTATACCTGGTCGCCAGGGTCGTTTTTGAGCAGCACCTCCGTTGCCCGCCCGACTTTTACGGCCGGATCCTCTGGTATAGATCCGTGTTCTGTCAACTACACCGTTACAGCAGTTAAAAGTGGTTGCAGCTTCGTGGATGAAGTCAAAGTTTCCGTGATTAACTCGCAGACGAGTGATTCAGGGGATACCGAATGCGGACCTCGCTGGGTAACCCATGAAGGATTTCCCAACTGCCCCGAAGCCGTTTACTCATGGAGTATAGTTAGCGGCAATGGCGCGGTGCTAAGCACCCGCAACGGCGGAGAAGACGCTTACTTGAAAAGCAACGTCGGCACTACGGTATTCCGCCGTACAGTGACATTGAATGGCGTTTCCTGCTCGACCGATGTGAATATTCTTTACTGCGATGGTCCGGGTTGCGACATAGAAATCGAGACGATCTCTTCACAAGGCTGTCCGAAAGTATTTCCAGGCGAGCAACTCCGTTTGGCGCCCAAAGGCCACGCAAACGCTACCGACTGGAACTATAAATGGAGCCCGGCCAACCTGGTCGACAACGCGACGGCGAAAGAAGTGCGTGTGCTTACCAGTAATCCGGCGACGATTACTTTGACGATCACCAACAAATATGATGCATCGATCTCCTGCTCCGAATCCATCGATATCAACCCCGCGGGTGCTACCCAGCCAAACATCGTTTTGAACGACAAGAGTATCTGTTTCAACAGCCCCACGACCATCGGCAGCCAGGTAAGCGGTGGTTTTGCCTATACGTGGATTCCTTCAACGGGACTGGACAACCCGTCGGTTAGCAATCCAACGGCTACCCTTACGTCCGATCAGGAGTACATTGTTAAGATCGAGGAAACTGCTTCGGGTTGTGTTACTACCGATACCGTGAAAGTAGCGGTATCACAGGTAGTAGCCAATGCCGGGGTCGACCGCACGATCTGTAACGGCGCCACGGTTACTTTGGGAACCCCAAGACCGACAGAAGGTACCAACTGGATATATAGCTGGCAGCCATCTGCCGCCGCCTGGACGAATGGCACCAATGCCACCATGCCAGAACTGCAGGTCGAATTCTCTGCCACTGGAAGTCAGACCTTTATCTTGACAGTGACCGATCCAGCGTCAGGTTGTACAGCGGTCGACTCGGTGACACTGAGCAACGAGCTGACCCCGGGTGAATATACCGGCAGCGGTGTAACGATCTGTGAAGGAGAGGAAGTACAGCTGGGGAAAACCCCGATTGCAGGCGCCACCTACCTGTGGACGGGCGCAGGACTAAGCTGCACCACTTGCGCCAACCCGATTGCTACGCCAACGACTACAACTACTTACAACTTACAGATCAGCTACCCGGGATGTACCGCTCCGATGATCGATGAAGTAACGGTGACAGTCAATGAAATTCCGGATGTAGCGTTGAACGACGTTTATGCCTGCGCAACAGGACCAGTTGCAATCGGTTTCGGTGCAAATGGCAACCCGGCCGCACCGGCTGGCGCGACTTACCTGTGGTCACCTTCAACCGGCCTGAGCAGTACAACCGTAGCCAACCCAACAGCCAACGTTACCACGCGTACTACCTATTCCGTGGTCGTAACACTGCCTAGTGGCTGTACTTTCACCGACGAGCTGGATGTGATCCCGACCGCGGGCGCAGGTAGTGATGTAGCCATCTGTATGGGTGAATCTACCCAGATCGGTTCACCTGCATTGAACGGGGCAACTTATGTTTGGTCAGGGGCTGGCATTGTAGGTTCCAACACGGTGGCCCAGCCGACCGTTAAGCCGAGCCCTTGTTCGCTGCCTATCCAAAGGTATTCGTTATCCTGGTGCTCTACCCACGAAATGGGTGGCAGCTGCTTACCGATGAACGATACAGGTTGAGCATCCGGCTTGGCCAGGTCAAGACAAAAAAGCCCGGCCGTAGTGGTCCCTATCCATATCTGATCGTCTCCCAGCTGTTTGAGTAAAGTGACATCTCCTTGAACAGTCAATCGTCTGACGACCTGCGTTCCCGTACTGTCAAAGCAAAAAACTTCATTTCCCATTTTACTCCAAATCCTTCCCTTCCGATCCGTTAGTACGCTGTATCGGCCCCAATCGAGTTGCCTGGCCATAAAATTTAACCGTCGTGAGTTGATTTCTCCGGTTTTACGATCCTTCCAAAACCTGGTTCCCGGGGCGGCTATGATGGAATTGCCCTGCATTAACGCCTGACCATAGTATACGTTACGATCTGCTGGTAGGTTAGAAGTGGTCGACCGGAAAGACTGCTTTTGGACAATGTATAATCCGTCAAGCTGGCTGCCAAGAAAAATGCGGCCGGTCTGCTGGTCATAAAACACCGACCTGATAGTGCCGGGTTGAAGTGCAATTCCCTTCAAAATCGCACTTATCTGCAAATCTCCGTTCTTTGCGACGGAGAGAAAGTATAGTGTTTTCTCACAAGACACAAAGACCTGGTTGGAGGAATTGTTCCAGTAAATCTCAAATTCCGGCTTTCGTTTAGAGGAGCCCCGAGGGAGCATCCCTACTTTGGCCTGTATAGGTTCGGCTCTTGAATTTGTGCCATTTGCCCGAAAACAGAGCGCATTGAACGACTCATCGAGGTAATAAAAATCGGGCCCGATGCGGAAAAAACGAAAAAAGCTTTTCCCACTTAATGCAAATCGCTTTCGTCTTTTACCATTTGTATAGTATTCAACGAATTTACCATCGTAGGAAAAATACGCATTCCCCGGAGAAGGATAGCGAACAACCATTCTGTCGAGTACGTTCGTAATGGGTGTTTCGATCAATTGCGGAAGGCTCTCCAGAGTTACCGAAACCGGCTTGCTGGTTTCATCAGGCATCTCCATTCTGGGGATGTTCCTTAAATGGCGGTCTATAAATGCTTTCCCGGAAGAGATGCGAATCCATTTTCCGTCATGTGTCGAGGCCAGCAAATCATCGGTTTTATTATCGGGGTGCCAGTAAAAGCCATGGATGTTTTTGGCGGCAAATGAACTTCCAAAGTTGTCGAAAATCCGGAATCTTACCCCGTCGTACCGGCAAAGTCCTCTTTCGGTTGCCATCCAAATATTTCCATTCCGATCCCGTACGATGGATTTTACGCTATTTTGTGGCAGTCCGTTTTCGTCGGTGAAATGGCGAACGTTGAATCCTGGAACCTCATCGGTCTTGAGAGGCTGCGACCATGTGGTCAGATAACTCAAAGACGCCGCACTAAACAGAAATAGTCTTAAAAAATAATTGAAAACCACCAGGCGAAACAAATTTGACAGAATCTACTTCGATATAAGAAAAATTCAGCAGATTTCGACGCCTTTTGTCGAA
>DATMSL010000594.1:0-4369 GCA_035565435.1 Dyadobacter sp.
GGCCGCAGACGAGCATCGTCAGTCGTTTTCCCTCTCTGATATTTGCAGGTGGCGGATTGTAGTTAACCTTCTCCGTTTTATACTGAATTTTGCATCCCCAGGCGAGCAATGTAAGCGCCGCAATAATTGTAATGACTCTCAAATCCATATGGCTAAGTGGCTGTGTTGAAACACAAAACTAGCTGCACACGGCCTGGTACGAGATCATTTCGAGGCCGATTTAGGCTGCTTTACCGGCCATTTTGCCCGGTCGTTTTCCCATGACGCGAAGCCGGGCGAAATGGGCATTGAAACAGGCATTTCGCGGGATTAAACAAGCGCCTGCCGGCTATTATCCGGCGTAATTTTGAAGGCAGACTTCCAACAAATTTTTAACCCATACCCCAAAGATGATTTGCGAAAAACATCGCGCAGCCGCGCTTCACCTACCCTTGGCGGCTGGTACGCTTTATGCCTGGGCTCAAACCGTGCTTACCGGCGCATTACTCTTCGATACTTTTGTGCTGTATCCCAATATCTTCGCTGATGTACCTCAGTCGCTCTCCACGTCGATGCAGTTTTTAAGCCGGGCTAGTCCGGGCAGTTTTCTGCCGGGATTGGGCGCCTTCACCCTGGCGACCGGTCTGGTTGCATTGTGGGCCTGGCGGCGAGAACGGCGCGTGTTAGTGTGCTTTCTTGCCGGCTTTATGCTCGTGATCGCTTTTGATTTCGTGGCCTCAGCGTTGTATTTCTGGCCGCGCAACACCATAATGTTTACAGAGGGGCTCAGGGTGCACTCGGCTGCAAAACTACTGGAAGCATCCCGGCAGTTTCAGTTCGCGCATTGGATCCGTGTGGCCGCGTGCCTGATCGCCAGCTGTTGTGCCATGCTTGGCCTGGTTGCGGCTGTGCGGCAGTCGGCCAGGAACCGGTAATGGCTTACCGGTTTTCAACCCACGCCAGGAAAGAGGTAGATTTCGCCTTACTGACGATTACCGGCTCGCTGGCAACGCCGTCCAGTCGCACCAGCAATTTCCGGTCGTCGTAATGTTCAATGCGATATATGGCCTCGAATGCAAGCAGGGTTTGCCTGTTGGCACGGTAGAACCGGCGGGGATCGACCTGCGCCTCTATGGCGTCGAGGGGCTTGAAGAGTTGAAATTTCCGGCCGTCACGGACGAAGATCTCCGTCGTGTCGTGATTCACTTTAAACAGCAATATATCATCTGTTGCGACTGGGATCAGCTGGTTTCGAAAATGGATTAGAAAACTGGTTTTGTATTTGCGGGCTTCGGATTGAAAATTTGTCAGCAGCAATTCCATCATTTCCCTGTTGTACTTCGGTGCAAACAACTGGCCGATCGTTTCCAGCTTTTGGAGGCTGGCCTCAAAGAGGCTTTCGTTGATAGGTTTCAGGATGTAATCGATCCCATTGTTTTGAAAGGCCTGGATGGCATATTCGTCGTAAGCCGTACAAAATATAACCGGGCAGGTCAACTCAACTTTGTGATAAATCTCAAACGCGAGACCGTCCCCGAGCTGAATGTCCGAAATCACCAGGTCAGGATGCGGGTTGCAAAGGAACCATTCGACGCTGCTTTCGACGCTGTCCAGGACAACAAGTATTTGGTATTCAGGACGAAGCACTTTGATGCAATTTTGAATATCCCAGGCAGTATGTACTTCGTCTTCGATGATCACAATGGTCATAGTCAATCGGCAATTGGTAACGAAACTTTGAACGAACTTTCATTTTTCCTGACGACGATGCCCTTTCCCTTTAAAATCAGGAAACGGTTATTGATATTGTTCAAACCGACACCGGATATATCATCCGCTTTTTTGAATTGCAGGTTATTCTCGACAATCAATAGCCCACCTTCTTCATGAATGTATACTTTCAAGGGCCTTTTTTGGGAAAAGACATTGTGCTTTACGACATTTTCGATCAGGATCTGAAGTGTATTCGGCGGAAGCGTCGCGCAGAGAATTGATGGAGGGATCTGAATATTGACCATAAAGGCATCGCCATACCGGATTTGCAGCAATCCGACATACGATTCAAGGAACCGGATTTCTTCGTCCAGCGTTACCTCCGGCTTTCCGTTGTAAACGAGCATGTACCGGTAAATGGAAGCCAATTCGTCAATGAACTTCAGGGACTGTCCCTGGTTCTGCTTTACAAGGGATTTGAGGGTAGTAAGCGAATTGAAAAGAAAATGCGGATTCAACTGCTGTTTCAAGGATTCGTGCAGGGCGACCAGATTTTCCCGCTTCAAGGTTTCAAGCTCCAACTCCACCCGACGGCTTTTCACCGACAGGTCGTAAAAGTATTTGACCAGGATTGTCAGCCCATTGAGCAGGCTGATCCTTAAAATCAGGTAAAACCAGGCTTTGGGAGAATACATCAATTCTCCTTTTACCTGTGAAAGTAGTAATCTGGACTGGTCGGCAAAACCAATGCCTACAAAAACGATCACCGCCAGCAATGTGGAAAGCAGTATCTGCCGAAGCAGTTTGCCGGTTTCTTTTTTGTTGGTCCAAAGGCAGGAGAAATCGACCAGTCCAAAATTAATGACCCAAAAAGCGAGAATGCAGCAAAACGAAAATACAAAACGGAGTAAAGCCTCCCTTCCGGTAGACACCGAAAACACGAAAATGCCGGGTAGAATGGCCGCCAGCAGCAGGCCCGTTTTCAGTTGATATTTATCTACAAATTTTGACATCACCAATTACTGACAAACCACATATGATCCATGGAAAATCCGAACCGCAGAACCGCAACAGAACTTCCACGAGACACTATCGCGCTGCATTTGTACTTTATTGAACTGATATTCAACGCAGCTTCATCCCAAGGTATAAAATTATGGCTGGAAAGCGGCTGGGCGATAGATGCCCGCCTCGGCCGAATCACCCGTACACACGACGATATAGACATCGCCTACCCGCAAGAGCATCACCGCGCGTACGTTCAGCTCCTGCACGACCTGGGGTTCTCCGAATATGAGCAGCTCGATTACGGTTTCCTGATGAAGCGGAACGGCGTCCTGATCGACTCTGAGCCATGCGTAAAAGTAGGTTCGGCCTATGAACTCCCCGGTTTTCCTGCCGGGTCTTGTCCGGCTACGCCTGAGGGGCGGCTGAATGGCAAACCGGTCCATTGCATTAGCTGGCAAGCGATGCACTTCGAATTTGTGGGTTATGAGCAGGAAGTTCCGCGGTCGGCCTGGCGGGAAAAGGACCACGAAAGCCTCAGGCTGATCGAGCTCCATCTGGACAATACCAGCGCCGCTACCTCCTGCCTCCACCGCGAATCAGTTCAACAGCTTTCTGTTCCGGATCATCCGAAACCACATCGGGAATAACGCCTTTGCCCTCCCAGTTGGTTTTAGTGACGGCATTGACCGGGCTTGCAACGGAAATGGACATTCTCAGTCCGGCAGGGAGGTCGAAATACTCGTTCCGGTTGGCGCCGCCGGCACTGGGCCGCCCCACAATCACGGCCCTCTTGAATGCCTGCAGCGTATACGCAAAATATTCGGCTGCGGAAGCCGTCTTCTCGTCAATCAGCACATAAAGCGGCGTTCCAACACGCAACTTTCCATAAATAAGATCGGAAGTGAATGTCACATGGTTTTCGCCTTTGGACGATTTGGTGGTCGATAACTCGATGGGTTCTCCTTCGAAATAATGGTTAAGGACATACTCCATAATACCCGGGTAACCGCCGCCGTTTCCACGGAGGTCGACGATGAGGTTATCCGAATTCTCCACCAGCTTCATGGCTGCTACCGCAGTTTGCATCGATCTTTTCGGATGCATAAATTCCGTGATCCTGATATATGCGACGTTGTCATCGCGGATTTCCACGCGCGTGAATCCGAAATTGTATTTCTTTTCGGCTTCTTTTTCTATCTGCTCCCAGTTTTTATCATCCGCAACGATCTTTTTCCCCTGGACATACAAATGTCCGTCGTTGCTGATCTTCCGCAGATCCTTGCTGATTTCCTCGCTCAGCGTTTCCTTTTTATCGAACCGAGTGTACTTGCCGGATGCCGCCAGGTTACGAAACTCACCGCTGATCCTGGCACCGGCGGCTCTATCGACATAGTGCGCATCAATCAGTCCCGCCACCGCATCCGTTATCGCCTTGATGTCATTGGCGGTTACCTCTTCCAGTTCGCTTTTGGTTTGTTGTGTACTCACCTGGGCATAAGCTACCGGAGCGACAAACGCCCAGAGCAACGTTAACAACATGAATTTCATAGTCGGACATTTTTTAGTCAAGTGAAAAAAACTGCATGACAAAATTACGTCGGCCTCACCCTTGGTGTCTTACGTTCATCCGTGGTACTGGCCGTTTCATCCGCTGACTTGCCCGGTTCGC
>DATMSL010000595.1:0-16681 GCA_035565435.1 Dyadobacter sp.
GGGTAACACGTTGTTTTGCCGCGCCGTGAAGGAAAGTACCGGCCGCGAGGTAATCCTGAAAGTGTCGCCGCTGGCAGCCGGCATCGACGCCGATACCAGCATGACTTCGCCGTGGACCGATGTATTCGGGCGCGTGCTCAACCAGGTCGGGTTCATCCGTACGGAAAGCCACCAGGTTACCGAACTGGAAAATTTTACCGGCATTCATTTGCCGCAATACCTCGACAACCATACCATTGACCTGCCTGCCGCAGTGGCCATTGCCTCCGAGCTCGTCCGCACGGTGGAGGAGCTGCATTACCTGGGCATCACGCACCCCGACCTCCGCCCGGCCCATTTCCTGATCAACCCCAACACGCTGGAAGTGAGGCTCGCCGATCTTGCCTGCGCACATCAAGGGGCTACCAGCGAGAGCGCTCCCGGCCAGGGGGGCATTGGCCTGCATTATATTTCGCCCGAGCAAAGCGGCCTCACCGACGTCCCAGTGGATTACCGTTCGGAGTACTACCACCTGGGTGTGATGCTCTACCGGTTATTTACCGGCAAAATGCTGTTCAACAATACGGATCCCAACGAACTTGTACATGCGCACATCGCCCGCGCGCCCGTGTGGCCGCAGGATGCCCCCGAGCTTCCGGGCGTTATTACGCTGAAACTCCTGGCCAAGAAGCCTGGCGATCGCTACCAGACCACCCGCGGGCTGCTGGAAGATCTTGCGTACTGCGCGAATGTCGCCCGAAGTATGGCAGAGGGTTTCATTCCCGGCTGGTACGACCAGCCCGGCATGCTGCGGCTGCCCGGTCAGCTATATGGCCGGGAAAATGAGCTAGCTGCGCTGTTGACGGCTTACGGGCGCATTGGTGAGCGCAACGAACTGGCGCTGATTTCGGGCCAGTCGGGGATAGGCAAGTCGTCGCTCGTGGCGGCACTGGAAAACCAGCTGGAACGTGCGGGGGCGCTGTTTGTTTCCGGCAAATTTGACCAGTATGTCCAGAATATCCCTTTTGAAGGCGTCATCAAATCGCTAAAAGAATTGGTGGGCAAGATCTCCGGAATGGATGCTGCTTACTGGAAAACGGCCATCCTGGATGCCGTAGGTGCTTTGGGACAGATCGTAATCGACGTCATTCCTGAATTGCAGCAGATCATCGGACGTCAGCCAGCCGTAGAACGGTTGCCGCCGCTGGAAGCGCAAAACCGGTTCGTGAATGTTTTTACCCGGTTTATCAATGTATTTACCAAAAAGGAACACCCGCTGGTGATCTTCCTCGACGACCTGCACTGGGCGGACCTGTCCAGTCTGCGCTTTTTGAGCCGTATCACCCATTCGGTAGAAGGGAGTAACCTGCTGATCATCGGTACCTACCGCGATAATGAAGTATCCGCTTCGCATCCACTGCGCGCGGCTATTCAGGAGCTGGACGGCAGGCAATCGGCATTAACGCAGATTACCATTGCCCCGCTCCAACGGGCAGACATCGCCGCATTGGTAGCCGACACTTTTTCATGCCCCGGGCAGGCCGCATTGCCGGTCGCCGAGATCATCCTGGCCGGCACGCTGGGCAATCCGTATTTTGTTCGCGAAACCATCGCCGATCTCTGTCAGCAGGGGCTAATCCATTACGATCCCGGCAGGCGGCGCTGGGAGTGGGATGTCGCGGATTTGAACGGCAACGCCAGGTCAGGGTCGTCGCAGCAGTTGTTGGCTGCCAAAATCAACCACCTTCCGGCTCACGCCCGCCATGCGGTGATGACGGCCTCATGCATCGGAACGGAGTTCGACCTGACGGTGCTTTCGGCGCTGCTCGACAAGACACCGCAGGAAACAGGCGAGGACCTGCACGAAGCGCTGGCCGAAAACCTGCTCCGCATTACCGCCGGCCGGCAGCCGCAGGAGCACTATCTGGTTCAAAGCAAATACATTTTCGTACACGACCAGGTGCAGCAGGCGGCCTATGATCTGCTGTCGGAGGCTCAACAGGTTGAAATACACCTTCATATTGGCTATTTTTTACTGGAAAGGCTTTCGTCAGCCGAGCGCGACGCGCAGCTTTTTGAAATTGTCAATCATTTCAATTACTGCCGTGCGTTTGCCGATGAAGACGAGAGGCGCAGCGCCGCGAGGCTCAATCTGGAAGCCGGCCAGAAGGCCAAAGTATCGTCTGCCTATTCCGTTGCGTTTGCTTATTTTACAAGAGGCAGGGAAATGCTCGTCCCGGAAGATTGGCATCGTGATTACGCGCTGGCGCTTTCATTGAATGTCCAGTGCGCGGAAACGGCATATTTGGCCGGGCATCCGGAGGTAAGCCTGGAAATAGCAGGTCTGGCGCTGGCCCGGGCTGGGAAATGGGAAGATAAAGTCGAGATACGGGACGTACAGATCCGCGGGCTAATTCTCAGCCGACAGCACGAACGCGCCGTAGGGCTATCGCTCGATGTGCTCCGGGAGCTAGGAATCACATTCCCGCGCCAGCCCGGAAACCGGCACATTATCGCTGCCTACCTGAAATCAAAATGGCTGCTGCGTGGGAGGAATACCGCCTCGCTGGCAGAGTTGCCGGCCATGACCGACGCCCGCGCGCTTGCTGCCATGCGCATTTTGCAGAATATTACGGCCATCGTGTTTGCCCATCAGCCGGCCCTGTACCCACTGATGGTGATCAGAATGGTAGAATTGTCGCTTCGATACGGGGTGGCTGCCGAGTCCGCGATTACATTCACCACCTACGGTGCGATCGTGAATGCGATCGAGGGCAATCCGGGGGCTTGCTATGAGTTCGGGAACCTGGCCCTGGCGCTGGCCGAACACACAGGGGGCGTGGCCCGTGAGCGCACCTTACTCGTGTACAACATTGTGAACAGGCCCTGGGGCGAGCACATTAATAATTCCCTGGAACCGCTTCGCAGGTCTTACGAAAAAGGCATTGAAATGGGCGATCTCGAATACTGCACCTATGCATCGAGCTCGTACGCGTTCCATTTGCTGCTGTCGGGCAAGAACCTGCGGTGGTGCAAACACGAAATGCTGCGCTTCAACGAACCGCCCCGGGCACTTTCCAGAGAGCCCATGACGCACTTCAATGAGCCGCTGATCCAGACCGTGGCCAACCTCCTGGGCGAAAACGACGATCCTGCGCGGCTCACCGGGGCGTATTTTGATGAAAAGCCTGATTTTTCGGCTATCCTGGGCCAGAACGACCGTTCGAGAATGTTTGCCAGTTTCGTGTACAAAATGATCCTGGCGTATTTGTCGGGCGACATGCTGCTTGCGACGGAACATGCCGTACATGCGGAGCCCTTTATCGATGCCGCCCGCGCATCGCTTTTCGAGCCGCTTCACAGCTTCTTTTTGGGTTTGGCCAATGTGGCATTATACCGCGGGACTAGTCGCCGGGGCGGGCAAATGCGTGTGGCCGACGCACACCGCCGCAAACTTCGCCGACTTACTAGGCTGGTACCGGTTAATTTTGAGCACCGCTACCTGTTGCTGGATGCTGAGATACTGGCCGTCCGGGGAAAAAGCATGGAGGCGATCGCACGTTACGACGAGGCGATCCTGGCTGCGCTCGAAAACGGTCATCCGCATGAAGCTGCCTTGGCAAACGAACTTTGCGGGCGGTACTGGCTGGCCAGAGGACAGGCAAAAACGGGATTGATTTACCTGCAATCCGCGTTGGAAGGTTACCGGGAATGGGGCTGTGTGCTGAAAGAGCGGCAGCTTACCGCCGCGTTCCCGGCACTTTCGCAAGCCTCGGCCGCGCTGCCCGGCGCGCCCGTACATGCGGGTGAAAGCATTGCCTCCACGCTCGATCTGTCCACATTGATGAAGGCTTCTGCCGCCATTTCCAGCGAAGTGGTATTCAGCCAACTGATGGAAAAACTCATGCAATTCGCCATCGAGAACGCGGGCGCGCAGGCGGGCTATTTTGTACTGGATTGGGGCGGCGAGCTGGTAATCGAGGCGACGCGCTCGGTGGTGAATGAAGCGAGCGACCTCCGTAAAATACCGCTGGCCGAATCAGCCGAGGTGCCGGTCTCCGTGATCGGGCATGTTTTTCGGGAAAAGACCGACATCATCCTCCACGACGGCCGTACGAGCGCATTCAAAAATGATCCGGTCGTGAAAGCGCGTCAGGTGCTCTCCGCATTGTGCATTCCGGCACTCAACCAGGGTAAGGTCGTAGGCGCACTTTACCTCGAAAATAACCTCGCTACCGCCGTTTTTACCCCGGAACGCACGCAGCTGATCAAATTGCTTTCCGGCCAGATAGCCGTCGCGATCGAGAATGCGATTTTGTATGAGAAACTGGAACAGAAAGTAGCGGTCAGGACCGCCGAAATTCAGGTACAGAAAGAGGAGATCGAGCGGCAAAAGCAGCTGGTGGAGCAAAAATCCAGATTCAAGGAGCAGTTTTTTGCCAACATGAGCCATGAAATCCGCACGCCGATGACGGCCATTCTGGGCATGTCCGAGCTGATTTTTGATACACCCCTTAATGAAAAACAGCTCGAATACGCCCGCGGGATCCGGTATTCGTCGGAAAACCTGCTGGCGATCATCAACGACGTGCTCGATTATTCCAAAATCGAAGCAGGCAAGTTTTCATTTATCAACAAGCCTTTCCAGGTCCGTGACCGGATGGAGCGGTTGGGTTATATCCTGCGGGTAATAGCCGAAGAAAAAGGGTTGGACCTCCGCATCACCGTCGACCCCGACGTGAGCCCCCAGTTGATCGGAGACCCGATCCGCTTGCATCAAATCCTGCTGAACCTGGCCGGTAATGCCGTGAAGTTCACCGAAAATGGCTCTGTTTCCATCCGTGTGGCGGTACTTTCACGCGATGCCGGCCAGGAGCAGCTGCAATTCAGCGTCTTAGATACGGGCATAGGCATTGCGGAAGACAAGCTGGAATACATTTTCGAAACCTTTACCAGGATCGACGACGATTCCAACAGCCGGCAGTCCGGTACCGGGCTGGGACTCTTTATTGCGCGGAAGCTCGTGGAGGAACAGGGCGGTCGTATGCAGGTTACCAGTAGGGGAGGGCATGGGACCGAGTTCCGGTTCGATCTGACATTCGAAATATGCAGCACGTTGGAAGACCACGACGATGCCCGCGAGGACGTGTTGCTTTCGGGGCTCTCCGTGCTGCTTGTGGAAGACAACCTTTTCAACCAGGTGGTGGCCGAAGAAACGCTGAAAAAAATGATCCGCGATGTGCGTGTCACCGTCGCCGACAATGGGGCGATCGCATTACAAAAGCTGGATGAAGCCCACTTCGATATCGTGCTGATGGACGTAAAGATGCCTGTCATGGACGGGTACACGGCGACGCGTGCCATACGCGCACGGGAGAGCGGTACCCGTGTGCCCATCCTCGCGTTTACTTCGAATGCCAACCCGGCGGAAGCTCAAAAGTGCCGCGATGCGGGAATGGACGATTACATTACTAAGCCCGTTGAAGCAAAGAAACTGAAATACAAGATTCGGAAGCTGGTGCAATCCCGGGAATCGGCGCTATCGACACCGACTATCATCCGGCCGGAAATGCCATAGCCCAGAAATGGTCGAAGGTGTCCTGGAACGCCGCGAGCTGCGGGCCCGCCGACGATGTGTCTCCCTGGTCGACAAGCGCTTCCAGATGCCGCATTTGTTCTGCAAGATCGGCCAACCCCACATAGTTGAACTGGGTTTTCAGGCCGTGGAGCGTTGTGGAAAGCGCCTCCCATTCGCCGTTTTTGTACAGTTGCGGCAGGGACGCGACCTGCTGCGGGACCTGCTTTTTAAATATCGTGATGAAGCGGATGACCAGTCTGTCGTCGCCGCCCATCAGGTTTTGGAGCAATGATAAATCCATTGTTATGCCATTGCGGATTTGAAGATCAGCTTGTAGCCCTCGCCATGCAGGTTGAGGATCTCCACAGCCGGGTCGGCTTTGAGGAACTTGCGGAGTTTGCTTACGTACACATTCAGGCTGTATCCGCGATAATGTTCCTCATCTCCCCAGATACCCATCATGGCGGCGTCGCGCGTGAGGACTTTGTTCTGATGTTCACAAAAAAGTTTGAGAAGCTTAGACTCGATGGACGTCAGCTTGATTGTCTGCCCGGAGACCGTCAGCTCGCGTAATTCCGGATCGAAACGGGAACGGCCCCACTCGAACTGGTTTGTGCTGCGCGCTTTTTCATGCAGCTTCACCCGTTTCAGAATGGCTCTGATCCGCAGGTACAGCTCTTCCATGCTGAAAGGTTTTGTGAGGTAATCGTCGGCGCCAAGTGTCAGGCCGCGGATTTTATCTTCTTTGAGGGATTGCCCGGTCAGGAAAATGATCGGTAAGTTTTCGTCTATCTGCTTGATTTCCTCGGCCAGCGTGAAACCGTCTTTTTTGGGCATTTTGATATCCAGTACGCACAAATCGAAGGGTCGGGATTTGAAGGCGTCGAGCCCGGCCTGGCCGTCGTGTTTGAGCATTACCGTGCAGCCCTTCATTTCGAGATACTCCTTGGTCAGTTCGCTGTACTGGATCTCGTCGTCGATGAACAACAGATGTGGCTGTTCCATAAGTGTTTAAATGAGTTTTGTTGAGCAAAATTTCGCAGGGAGGGAATGCGATATTAGCCAAACTGCGCTTGCGCGGCAAGACAAATCTATTTAGCGGCAACTGGTACAAAGAGCCTGTAATAATTATTTGCAACACCTGTTGCATTATTAATCTCTACTTTCTATTTGCAATAAATTCGGGAAAGCTTACAGGCGTTTTGTATCGAATTAGTCTCGAATTATTAGACGCGTCTGCTTTTTTGGACAACGCTCTCATTATCTACTATGTCGCAAATCCGAGAGGATAATTGGTTCCGAAATGGTGATCTAAGCTGTGCGCCAAGAAGCCATGCCCTGGCAAGCCCGGTGACAGAAATTAAAGGTGGCAGGGTAAGAAACAGATCTTCGTAGAATTTGGTAGCTTACCCGTTTATTCTTAATTCTTTTTACCATATGTAATCTGAATTGGGCCACCAGGAGGCGGAAGTCTCAATTCGGGATTAGGGCCTAGACACGTGTTTTTAATATTTCCAGAGATTGTATAATTCCAGTTTTTTTCATCCTTACTTATTTCCCAAGTAGTATCAACATCGCAGGCATGTACGCTTATGAAACGTGCCATTGTATCTTGAACAACAAAAGTACCGTCGCCCATGTATCTGGCTAATCTGTTTTCCAGGATACGGCGCGTTGAGCCATCACAACCACAGTCTTCATCATTTTTTGAACATGCAAATGCGAAAAAGGATAGCAGAGTGAAGTAGAATGGAACCTTCAAAATTAACCGCATATGATATATTGTCTAAGAGTCACAAAAGTGACCGAGGAAATATGAAAATAGTTGGAAAATGTGGAGCGGGAAATATTAGATTTCCTGAATGACTTAGCTAACCTTAGAAAGGTGGTTAACGTAGTTCACCTACCTTGAAAGGCCTCCTCTCTGCCCAAAGGTTGCAGCAAAAATTCTCGATGCGTTCCCATCGTATGCCGAGCCAGGCGACTCAGTGGCGAGGAAGGATCGGCTACAAGACTTAAGAAAGGCCGGTACACTGGCTTTTCTTAGTCTTGTTTTGTTCAGAATGCAAATTCTTTTTCCTCTACAATCAGATTGCTGACTACCTGATTGACGCCTTTGGCCGACGAGGCTGCCTCCTCGGCATCATCTCTTCCGGCCCACGATCTGACCCGGCCTTCCAGCGTTACAAGGTTGCCCATAATAAAAATTCTGATCTTCGAAGAATCAATTGATGCATGGCGCCGAAAGGCCGCGCCTATTTTTTCGGTGACGTCCGAGTAGCCAGGGGGGCGCTGACATGTGCCGGACGGTCTGCATGTCAATCAGTATACAGGCTTGGCGCTGACTTTTCGCTTTCCCCACTTATACTGATGCGTCCGGTACGCTACCTTCATCGACAGGTATCCAATACTGGCTGTTCTGTTTAAGGCATCTGTTTTCGAGCGCACCCCGAATGCATCCAGGCTATAGGCGACAGTCAGCGGAGAAAACTGTATGTAATCGTCGATGTGCGTCCGGAACCGGGGTATATGGCGGTTGCGGGACTCGGCGAGCTCGTAGCTAATGGACTCCTCCGAATGGCCGTTCGCTATCAGGCCGCCCAAAATCAGGGAAGCTGGCGCATAAAGCTGTCGCAAAATTGGAATATGGGCTGTTACCGTGGTATCCTGAGGGTTAGGGGATACTGGTTGCGCGGCAGCAAGCGTGGAAAGGCCGCATGGTATACAGAGGGTTTACTGGTCGGATTTGTTTTTCAAAAACATCAATAGCGAGTATGCGCCTTTCGTGACGCAGCGTGTGTTTCGGAGGTTAGGGATAAGGATTTCGGTTAGACCGTTTTCGCTATCGCCAGTTTGGACGGCCGTCATGATAAATCCTTCCTTTTCAGGGACGAATATGTATTCTTTCCCTTCAAAACTGACGATGGCGTCATCGGGAAGGACAGTGGCATTGCGGGATTCCAATGCGAGCTCCGCGTTCATAAATGTGCCCGGCAAAAGGTCAGGCTCATATTTTAGGAAGTGGCAATGGACTTCGGCGGTGCGCTCGGGAGACAGGTCTTTGCTGACCAGTATCACTTCACAAGACAGCTTGCGCTCCGGCCTGAAATTGGTAAAAGCCAGTACTTGCTGCCCCGTGCGTATCTTATCGAGGTCTTTTTCAAACACTTTCAGCGCCAGATGGATGTCCGACGGGTTGATCAAATCAAAAAGCACCTCGGTGGGAGCCAGGTATTTACCGATGTTTACATTGACCCTTGACACGTACCCCGAGATTGGCGAATAAATGTTGACGCTGCGCGAGATCCGGTCGGCTCTTACATGACTCGGATTGATTCCGGCCAGCCGGAGCTTTTCGGCCAAAGCACCCACTGCCACCTGTTGGGCCAGGAAGTCGGTTTCGGCTTGCTGGTAGGTTTTATCGCTTACCGACTTGGAGCTATTCAGACTCTTTTGGCGCTCATACTCGGTCTGCAGGTATTTGATGCGGGCGCCACCGGCCAGATAATCCTGTTGCAGCTGAATGTACTGCTGGTCCTCCAATACAGCCAATATCTGTCCTTTTTGCACGTGCATTCCGGGGAGCAGGTTAGTGGATTTCAGATATCCGCCCAGCGGGGCGCTGATCGATACCATATTTTGCGGGGGGACGTCGATCCTGCCGTTCAAGCGCAGTACGGATAAAACCTGCCTCACCTCCGGAAAGTCAAGGGCAATTCCTGCATTGCGGATTTGCTGGGGGGTGAGTTTCGCGACGTTTTCTTGTGCCGGCATCTGGCCGGCCGACTCCTGGTCAGCTGTTTTTCCCGTGCAGGAACCAAGTATAATGCCCAGCGTAGTGTAAAGGAGAAATTTGTTATTCATCATTCGCTTATTGGCTAAGGAAATAGTCCAGTTGTATCGCATTTTGATTCAGATTGGCGATCGTATCGAGATATTCGTTTTTGATCGAAGTGGCCTGCGCGATAAGCTGGCTCCATTCCAGATAGTTGATATTACCTTCCGCAAGCTGGCTGCTCGCCGTCAGGACCATCAGCTCGGCACTGGGAAGGGCCGAGTTTCGAAAATAGCCGATGCGTTCGAGCAGTTGACGGTAACTCGTAAGCGTTGCCATGTAACGGGCTGTAAACTGCTGGCGTTGGCTCTGAGATTGCTGCTGGGCAGCCTCACCGGCGATCTTCGCGGCGCGGATACGCGCCTTTTGCGCACCTGCGAAAACAGGAATGCCTATTCCTACCTGCGCAGCCTGAAAGCGTGACCAGCCGCTGTACATTTTATTGTCTGCGCCGGTACCGCGCATGCTCATGTTGTTGTAGGCCAGGCTTAATTCGGGTAAAAGCCTTGCTTTTTCAATGGCGATAGCCGCGCTTGCAATCTGCTGTTGCCGACCGGCCAGCTGCAAATAGGGGTGCGATAATAATTTGGACGTGTCCGTGTATACGGTGGAAGAAAAGAGAAGCGGACTGTCGAGCGGTTCATACGGTTCCGATCCGTTTAGCAGCAGGTTGAATGCGATCAGCGCCAGTTTGTGATCAGCGTCCAACTGCCCCCGCTGCTGCCTGATTTGTCCGAGCTGCATTTCAGCGCTCGTCTTTTCGAGCACGTTGGTCTCGCCCCGGGCCAGGCGCTCGTTGGCGCGCGCAGCTACCGCAGTGAAGAGACTGTCGAGTGAGCTTAGAAGCCGGGCTTTTTGTTTGAGGTAAAGCAACATATAAAACTGGCGCGTGACATTGCAACGCAGGTCGAGCGCGGTGGCGGAGGCTTGCAGGGCGCTTGCCTCAAATTCTTCTTTCAGAAGCGAACGCTGCCGCTGGTAAACTACCGGAAGCAGTACGGATTGGGATAATGCAAGCCGCGTGTCGGTGTAGGCGCTGTTGATCTGCCCCGCCTCCAAACTCACATTTGTTTGCGGTAGGCTGACGGCAGTTTTTACAAGTGCCTGGCGGTATTCCGCCCGCAACTTTTCACTTTTTAACTGACTGTTATCTTTCAGTGCCAGGTTGATGGCTGTTTCCAGATCGATCTCCTTCTGGGCCCGGGCCTGACAGGGTGCGAGTAAGCAAGCGGCGATCAACAGGACACCTGCCCCTGCTTTGAGATGGAACCGGTTTTCGAAGACCATATACAGAACGGGTAAAACGAACAATGTCAACGCCGTCGCGATCAGGAGACCGCCGATCACCACCGTGGCCAGGGGCCGTTGAACTTCCGCTCCGGCGCCATTGCTCACCGCCATTGGCAAAAAGCCCAGGGAGGCGACAAAGGCGGTCATCAGAACCGGACGAAGCCGGTGGCTGGCACCTTCGAGTATAGCCTTCTGAATAGTGCTTTCACCGGCTTTACGAATCCGGTTGAATTCAGCCACGAGTACAATTCCGTTCAGTACCGCCACGCCGAATAGTGCGATAAAGCCGATTCCAGCACTGATACTGAACGGCATTCCACGCAGGGCAAGCAAGAAAATCCCGCCGATGGCCGATAACGGGATCGCCGAGTAAATCAACAGGCCGTCGCGCACCGAGTTGAATGCGAAATAAAGCAGTACAAAGATCAGCACGAGCGACACGGGAACGGCGATCATCAGGCGCGCTTTGGCGGCATTCAGATTTTCAAAGGCCCCGCCGTAGGTGACATAGTAGCCGGTGGGCAATTGCAGGTTTTTGCCGACTTTGGTTTGTAGTTCGTTGACAATGCTCTGCACATCGCGTCCCACCACATTAAAGCCTACCACAATGCGGCGCTTGGCATCCTCACGCTGGATTTGATTGGGGCCGGTGACGATGCGGATGTCGGCAAGCTGCGAAAGTGGGACCTGATTCCCGCCCGGGGTGGGGACAAGCAGGTCCCGGATCTGTGCAACGTTCCTTTTTTGAGCCGGATTGAGCCGTACAACCAGGTCAAAGCGTTTTTCTCCTTCGAAAACCATTCCTGTACTCTGGCCGGCCAGTCCGGCATTTACGATGCGGTTTACCGCCCCTATGGTAAGGCCAAATTGCGCGATCGTGTTTCGATTGTACCGTATCACGATCTGCGGCAGGCCCGATACCGCCTCGATGTACAGGTTCCGGGCGCCATCGACCTGATTGACCAGTTTGCCAAGCCGGGCGGCATACAATGCCAGCGTATCCAGGTTCTCCCCGAATATTTTGCAAACCACATCCTGGCGGGCACCGGTCATGAGCTCGTTGAAGCGCATTTGCACCGGAAATTGAAATCCGGCCGTCACGCCGGGCAGCTCCTGCAATGCGCGGCCCATTTTTTCCGAAAGCTCGGGAAAGGTGCTTGCCGAGGTCCATTCGCTTTTGTCTTTCAGGATTACCATCATATCGCTCGCTTCCATGGGCATAGGATCGGTAGGGACCTCGCCACTGCCGATTTTGGTAACGATCTTCTCGACCTCGGGGAATCGGGTCTTGAGAATGTGAGCCGCTTTGGTTGTGTTGGTGATCGTGGTGGTAAGGCTGCTGCCGGTAAGCACACGCGTGTCGACGGCAAAATCCCCTTCTTCCAATGCGGGTATGAACTCGCCCCCCAGGGTCGTAAGGGTAAATATCGCCGCAGTGAAAAGCAGTAGCGCGGATAGCATGACAGTTTTGGGGAAGTGCAGCAGTTTATCCAAGGCGATCAGGTACCCGGCCGTAATTTTGCTCATTACACGGTCGGACCAATTGGGCTCCCGGCTCACTTTTTTACTTAAAAACACCGAGCTCATCATCGGAATGTAAGTTATTGAGAGCAGGAACGCCCCTAGCAATGCAAATGCCACAGTTTGCGCCATTGGCTTAAACATTTTTCCTTCTATACCTTGAAGGGTAAATATGGGCAGGTATACGATTAAAATAATCATCTGTCCGAACACAGCGCTGTTCATCATGCGGTCGGCCGACTCGTTGACCTGCTCATCCATTTGTGTTTGTGTGAGCCGCTCGGTGCCTGAAAAGTGGCTGCTCCGGGCGATCTGATGCATTACTGCTTCGACAATGATCACAGCTCCGTCGACAATCAGGCCGAAATCCAGTGCGCCAAGGCTCATCAGGTTACCGCTCACGCCGAAGGTGTTCATCATGATGACGGCAAAAAGCATGGCGAGTGGAATTACAGATGCTACCAGCAGGCCTGCCCTGAGGTCTCCCAGGAAGAGCACTAGTACAAAAACGACGATCAATGCCCCTTCAAGCAAGTTCTTTTCAACAGTTCCGATGGCATTGTTGACCATCTTGGTGCGGTCCAGAAATGGTTCTATCACGACACCCGCCGGAAGCGTCTTCTGGATTTGCGCCACACGTTGCTTCACGGCGGTGATCACCTCGCTGCTGTTGGCCCCTTTGAGCATCATTACCACCGCCCCGGAGACTTCCCCCTGGTCATTGTAGCACATGGCCCCGTAACGGGTAGCGAAGCCGGTTTTTACTTCGGCTACGTCACGGATGAAGATCGGCTGCCCATCGGACAGGGTCCTGACGGCAATGCTGCCGATATCTTCTCGGTTTTCGACAAGCCCTTCGCTGCGGATGTAAAGCACCGAAGGCCCTTTTTCGATATAAGCTCCCCCGGTATTGGCGTTGTTTTCCTGTAAAGCGGCAAACAGGTCATTGATGTTCAATCCCATGGAGAGCAGCTTCGCAGGATCCACTTCGATCGAATATTGTTTGAGCTTCCCGCCGAAACTACTCACCTCCGCAACGCCCTTTACACCGAGTAGCTGTCTCCTGACGATCCAGTCCTGAATTGTACGGAGCGCGGTTCCATCGTAACGGTGCCGGTAACCTTCCCTGGCGCGCACCACATACTGGTAAATTTCACCGAGCCCGGTGCTGATGGGGCCAAGCTCCGGCGTGCCGATGCCTTGCGGGATCTGCGCCTGTACTTTGCCAAGACGCTCGGAGACTTGTTGCCGCGCCCAGTACACATCCACATCGTCCTCAAAAACGATCGTGACCAGGGAAAGGCCAAAGCGTGAGAAACTTCGTATCTCTTTCACGCCCGAAATGTTGTTGTTGGCTTGCTCAATGGGAAACGTAACCAACCTTTCGATGTCGGTCGCACCGAACGATGGCGCAATGGTAATCACCTGTACCTGGTTGTTGGTGATGTCAGGCACTGCGTCGATGGGCAGGCGTGTGAGCTCATAGCTACCATAACCTATCAGCGCAAGGACGAGCAGCCCGACTATAAGCTTGTTTCTGACCGAAAAGGCGATGATTTTGTTCAGCATTGAATCGCTACGGGTTTTTCTTCCTTGTGAGGATAAACTTGTTTTTGACTGAAATGGACTCGGCGATTTTGGCGATCACCAGGGTAGGGACCTGGATATTGTGATCGGAGAGCTTTACCTCGAATTCACAGCTAAGTGTGCATTGCCCGTGGTCTACAATCAGCTGACCTTTTAATATCCGCTTTTGCTTCACGCCATGGATATCCAGAATGCCTTCCGCGCTCACAGCATAAGTGCCATCCTTGCCGTAATCGATATGTTCGCCGAACTTTCCCGTAAAGCTGGCGGCCGGGTATTTCTCGGTTTCCATATAGTTTTCATTGTAATGCTCCTGCATGAGCTTGTTTGGAAAACTGAATGCCCGGTGCTGCATCCGCACCGCGATTTCTCCGCTGGCGCTGTTCAGCAGGACCGCCACCTGCTGGTTTACAGCCGAAATGTTTTCCAGGGGTGTTTCCGAGAAAAAGCTGGTCTGCCCGGTTTTGGTCATGTATATCTGCCCACTGGCGCAGATCGCCAGCAGCTGACTGGCCATTAACAGAAATGCCAATCTGAAAAGCTTAGTATCCATTGCTGTTGCCCCGTTTTTTGCTTTTGTCGAAACTGAACGTCCTGGCGACATTAAATCCATAGAAGATGTCGCCGCTACTCCATTTGCCGGTCGTCTGGCCGAGAAACTGCTTCTCGATCATGCCGCGAGAGTTGGTCAGGTGAAGCTGGAACACGTGCCCGCCGGTCTCGATGTCGAAGCCTAGGGAGAGTGTGTTGGTGTATTGCGGGTCCCGTTGGGTGGTGTTTCCAATACGCTTGGGGGTGTACCAGTACTCCGCATTGAACGAGGTCCGCTTGGTGAGCTTGTATCGCCCGCCCATACCTAACGCATACACATTGTTTGCGTCCAATGGTTTTTCTGCCAGGTTGCGGTGCATGATGGTCGGTGTGAGTTGCAACGAGAGCTTTTCATTGAATTTGCGAGCGACCAGCGCTTGAAACGTGTAGGTCTGGCGCTGGGTAATGGTGTAAAACGGAAGGTCGCGCGTGGAGGTGCTGGCATTGTGCGCGTCGCTGGCGAAAAGTGTCACCGATACTGGCATGTTGCGCAGGCCGCTCGACTGCCGGAGCAGGCGGTATTTCACAAAAACGTCGATTGTTTTTTGATAGCTGCTGCGGCCCAGACCTATCATTAGCCGGTCGGTAAGGCCATATTCCAGTGCGAGCCGGATCTGGGACTCGTCTAACCCGAAAAAGTTGTCGGCCCCAGAATTGATCGCCCCGAAGCGGTGCGAAATAATGAAGTCCATGTTGTTTTTCCCGACCGTTTCGATCGAATGCCCATTGATAATGCGGGTACCTTTAAAAGTTGCTGCCGCGTAATGTACAGTGGAATCGTCGGCTTGTTCCAACTGCTTCATCAGATCTGTTTGGGCCACAGCCACCGAAGCGGTCAGGCTGAAAAAGAGAACAGATGTCGTTTTGAGCATGGCTTAGGCAGTTATGGTAAGGATTTGGTCGGTAAGGGAGGTCGTGTAAACGGCTAATCCTTTCTTGCCTTCGCTATTGAGCCCTTTGCCCGTATTGTCGTATTTGGCGCCGTGTGCCGTGCAATAGAAATGGTCGGTTTGGTAGATTACCTCGTTGCGGCCTTCATGGCTGCATGTTCGGGTGGCAGCAATGTAGGAGCCGGTATTGCTTCGGGCGATAACGACGCCCTCTTTTACCACGTATCCGCCATTGGATTTCAGGGCGGCGTAAGCAGGGTCGTTCAGATCGAGGGTCATATTAGTGGGTGCGGGATTGACCCGGTCGTTGGTGCATGATTGCAGATGGCTGCCAAAATAAATTGCGGAAAGTGCAGCTCCGCCGAAGCCCAGTCTGCGTAGAAATGCATGGCGGCTCAGAATCTCGGCGTGTTCGGTGAAATTCATAAATGATTAATTGGGATATCTTTGATTACTTTCTGTTTAATCAAAGATATCCCTGCCTTTCTTAAGGGATTCTCAAGGAATTCTTAAGATTGGCTTAAGATTGGAAATGAGAGCGTAACCTGGGTGCCTTTACGAAGCTGGCTATGGATGTTGAAATCCACGCCAAGCATTTCGCACATGCGGCTGACGATCGACAGGCCCAGGCCGCTTCCCTTCACCTCGGGATGGGACAGGGGCGCCGAACGGTAGAAGGCGTCGCGTATGCGGTTGATGTCGTCCGGGTCAATGCCGATTCCCTGGTCGGTGACTGAATACTGCGTACCTTCGCCGGAAGTGGTAATTCTGATGGCAATGCCGGCCGGGCCGGTCGAATATTTCACCGCATTGGAAATAATGTTGTCCAGCATGATCTCCGTCATGTACGGATCACTATATACTACGTGCGACCCGTCCGTTTCCAAGTCTACGGAGAGCTTCTTCTCGACGATTTGCTGCTGGTAGCGTACCAGAATGTTAGCTGTGAGTTCGGAAAGATCTACGGCTCCCATATCCATGGCCTTTTGCTGGCTTTCGAACCGGGTTAGCAGCAGGAGCTGATCAACCAAGTGGTTAATGCGGTCCATTTCTGCTATGCAGAAGGAGATTTTGGAGATGTATTCATCCGCCGACCTTGGCTTTCGTATCAGTACTTCCAGGGTGCCTTTGATCACCGCCAGTGGCGTACGGAGCTCATGCGAGGCGTCGGCAGTAAACCGTTTTTCCCGCTCTATCGCATGCTCAACACGGGTCATCAGTTCGTTCAGGGTGGTTACCAGCAAGTGAAGCTCGTCGCGGACAGCGGGTACCGGGATGCGGCTGCCCATATTGTCGTTGGAGATCTTACTGGCCGTTTCAATCACCGTCAAGACTGGTTGAATGCTTCTGCCGGCGGTGTACTGGGTGAAAACGAACAGGATTGCCAGCACCGCGGGGAATGCGACTAAG